>JBGQDJ010000014.1:0-16330 GCA_041495805.1 Geobacteraceae bacterium | reverse complement strand
TCGGCGCCTTCCTTGAGCGCGGAAAGTATATGCGTTGAGTCCACTTTCCCGCTGCATGTTACAGGGACCATGTTTTTTACAATGGCGTTGATTTCCTTTTTGTCGTCCAGGTATCCCCAGCCGAAATTGCATTTGAAGCATAAAATCTTTGGTTTGTAATCTTTCATGGAGATCATCCTTTCCCGCCAGATTATTTATAGAGTAGCAACCGCCACCGTATATTTTGACTCCAGGTCGCAACCGATGAGTTCCCTTGCCTGGGTGGGACAGGCGACAACGCACATCCCGCAAGCCTTGCACTGGAACATGTCCGTCATGGATTTTACCTTGTTGTCCGCGTAATGTTTCATCTGCGCGGAACTGTAGTAGCAAATGGATGTGCATATTCCGCATCCGCTGCAGCGATCTTCATGTACCGTCACCGTCGGCAGTTCATCCTGCAGACCGATGGAAACACATGCCTTGCAGGAGATGCAGGGACCGCAGTTGAGGCATCTCTTTGCCTCTTCCCTTGCCTCCTTGAGGGTGAATCCCCTTTCAAAAAGCTGGAAGTGCATCCTCTTTTCAGGTGGTATCCAGACAATGTCCGGCTCATGCTTGTAGTGCCGGCTCGCGGGGATCTCCTGGGCCTCGAAGGCCCTGATTCTCCCTTCGTGCAGATCGAGGCCTCGTAGATACCGCTCTATGGATTCGGCCGCATACAGACCGTCCCTCATCGCTTCCACCATGAAGCCGATCTTTTTCACATCTCCGCCGAGGAAAATCCACTCCTTTGTTTTACTCTGGAGTGTGAGCGGATCGAAAGCCAGGCGCCCCTTCTCGTCCAGGAGCCCCTCCTTCTCCAGTGCGAGCTTGTCTGGCCCGGAGCCGACGGTAATGATTAGCACATCGCCGTCCACATACATGGTGTCATCCAGGTCGAATTTCGGATTGAATCCGGCGGCGTCGAAAACAGACGTGCATTTGGGGCATTCGATCTTCTTGTATATCCCGCTTTCTCCGTGTATCTTCTTGACCCCGCGGGAATAGTGGATCTGTATCCCCTCTTCCCATGCCCCCTTGATCTCCTCATGGTCCGCCGGGATGCCGTCCTTGTTCGATTTATTTTCGTTTTCCAGGCAGACAAGGGAGACATCGGCAGCCAGCCTGCGCGCAGTTCTCGCCACGTCGAAGGCAACATTTCCCCCTCCGATGACGACGACCTTCTGCCCCTTGAAATAATCCTTCTTTATATTGCCGTGGCTCACTTCGTAAAGGAAATCGTGCCCGAACATTACCCCTGACAGGTCCTGCCCCTCCAGCGGCTCCTTGCCGAAGGTGAGCACCCTGGGGGTCGGAGTTCCCCTGCACATGAAGACCGCCTTGAACCCTTCGTTTTTCAATTTTTCAAGGGTCAATTTCCCTTCACCGATCTTTGTGTTGTATTTGACGTCGATCCCGGCGATCCTTACCAGGTTTTCAAGGGCCGACGTGAGTACCTTCTCAGGCAACCTGTATTGCGGGATCAGCCAGAGCGCCCCGCCGAGCCTGTTGGTCGATTCATAAACCGTTACCCTGTAGCCGCGCTTGGAGAGGTCGAAGGCACACATGAGACCGGCCGGGCCGCCCCCGATCACCGCCACGTTCTCCTTGTTCTTGACCTTGTCGAATTCCTCTTTTTCATCCAGGTGATAGGTGTAGCTGTCCGAGATGAACCTTTTCAGAAGCCTTCGCCTGATGGCCCCCCCCTCGGACGAATAGTTGCATTCAAGTTCGCATAGCCCGCAGACATAACCGCAGACCGTGAAAAGGGGGTTCTTCTCGTACAGGTAATCCCCTATCTGCGTGACCCCTTCCATGGCGCTGCTCGGGTCTTCCGGCAGCATGGAGATAAGGACGTTCGTCCTCTGAATGTCTTCATTGATCGGGCATTGAACCTGGCAAGGAGGAAGAAACTGTTTAACAGCCTGCTCCACCCGGGTTCTCCCCCCGCACTCAATCTTCCACATTTTTCCGCTCCTTTCCCGCCAATTTACATGGATTCGCCTTTACGAACCCAGGAAATCAGGAGTTCAATTGATACGGGATACACAAATGCGGCTCCCGTTATAAAAACCTATATGTTTTTGTTCTTTGCATTTCTGAGGATGTTCTCAACCCTGTTTTTCAGGATGTCGAAATCCACAGGTTTTTCGAGAAAGTCCTCTACCGGCATCCATGCATCATCTATGTCCAAATCATTGAATCCGAGAGGGAACTTTGAATTGACGGCAGTCAGCATCAGGATTGGAGTATCCTTCAGTTTCCCATCGGATTGCCTGATTTTTCGTGCAAGTTCGAACCCTGCCGAATTGTTTTCAGGAAACATCGCATCGAGAATCACCAGATCCGGCTGCTTTGTTATGAGGCTCGATTCCGCGCTCGGGATATTCGACTCCACGCGGACTTCATACCCTGCGCTTTCCAGGATGGTTGCGGTAGCAAATGAAAAGTCGTCGTCATCGTCTACAATCATAATGTACGCCATGTCTTTCTCCTTTCTCTAAGTTGATGGTGATAATGAAGATGGAAACAGGATTTCGAATTTTGTCCCTACTTTCGGCTCGCTTGCAACCCGGATAGATAACCTGTGAATCTGCGCGACATGCTTCACTATGGCGAGGCCGAGCCCGTTTGAGTTCTTGTTGTGGGTGACCGCCTCGTCGGTGCGGTAATATTCATCGAAGATCTTGCCGATTTTTTCGGGAGAAATTCCGATGCCGTGATCCTCGACCAGGACCGTGGGGTGAGGATTGCCTGCGCTGCAGTTGACCGTCACTTGGGCATTAGGATGCGAATACAGTATTGCATTCGATATAACATTGCTGAAAAGCATTTTCATACAGTCTTCATTGGCATTGACGTGAACGGATTCAAGATTCGTTTCGAGCTTTACCCCCTGTTTTTCCGCAGTCGGCTGTACCTGCGCCAGACACCATCTGATAATTTCCGCCAGGTCCAGAGATTCCCCCTTCAGCATTTCGGTTGTCATCTTCTGGACATTTTCCAGTTGCAGCATTGCCTGAATTACCTCGCCCAGCTTGCGGCTCCGGGCGCCGATCCGTTCAAGCAACACAATTGCCTTATCCGGCAAAACTCCGCAATGGCCTTTCTGAATGAGCTGAATATTTGCATCTATCGCGGCAAACGGGGCCTTGAGCTCATGGGTAAGGCGCAGTAAATGCTGCGTCTTTTCCTCCTGAGTTTCTTTCAACCGCTGATTTGTCGTGCATAACTCATAATCACGCTCTCTTACAAGATTTGAGATATATGATACAAGGTACCAGACAACAAACCAGATAGATAAGATCATTGTTGTATGTATGACAATCATATGTATATCAGGTGAAAACATGTTGTATCTGTATATGCTTGAGGCTGGTATTATGCCGGTATATTCCAGCGTAAGGCATGTAACTAGCAATATCGATGAATATATTGTTACCAACAGACTTTGCGTACGAGTAAAAAATATACATGATAGAACAATGTGGAATAGAAATGAGAATGATATCACTGTATTAAGACTGCCAACATAATGCACAACTATTGTTAGTATAATCAAGTCAAGGAGTATCTGAGTCCACATATTTTTGAGCAGATTCTTACTTGAAACAGATTTTAATGATAAGCTGGCATGTGTCATAAACAACAAGTTCAGAACTATGGCAACACCGGCTATACAGAATGGCCAGTAGAGGTTAGAGTTTAAATCCAGATAATAGAATATATTTGCGACAAAGCTTGATAACCCGAACCCGAGCAGAACGGCTATAACAATCCAGCGAAAGCGGCAATACCAGTAAATATGATCAACAAGCAAATCATTAAAGAGGATAGCATTGAGCATGATTTTGCAGGTATCGTTGGAAGCAGGCTGCAATTCCGGAGAGAAATCGAAAACCTGTTCATGTATTTCTGATGCAGGCGCCATAGTCATAATTGGATATTGCCGTAAAGAAGCATTGATATCGATACCGCGGGAGCACTCCGTTTACATGTGACCGATTGCAACAATATCCACATTGCTAGGACCTGTCATGGACAACGCAGTATTACAGCGGTATGCATCTGGCTAACGCAACAACTTTGGCAGAGACGAAAAGAGAATCGGAAGTGCAGCGGCAACAGGAAATTTAAGACAAACGTCTCTACCAGTTGACCATCTGAAACGAAGGGTGGTAATCAGAAATTATTTAAACCGCATTAACGGTTCGTGTTTTGCTGCCTCCAGATTTCCCGGAGGAGATTTGCCATCAGGAAGGTAACATATTTTCAGTATGTTTGAATAATACCCCCCTGTTTTGCCTTTGTCAACAATAATATAAAAATTAATTATAAAGTTATATGTCATGATAACATGCTAATATTATTTACAATTATGATTGTTTATGCAATTTGTTACGTATTAATTTAAGACATTTTAGCAAATAATAAACTTGTGTTTGATGTATTGACGCTTAGGCATTTATGCATATTAATCACTTATGTCATGTTATGCACAATTATATTCACAATCTGGAGAGTGCCTCTCCACAAGCCAGCAACTTGTAACCTGTTAATATTGCAATCAAATACCTTCAGTATGGTTATTTTTGCTATGGAGTTTAACACCACGATCGTGGGGTCATGACCCCAACTGAAAATCCGCCGCACAATCGGGCTTACCCTGGATAATGTTTCAAAATCATTAATCGTCCGATAAATTATTGCCGGAGTTTCTGAGCGAGAACAGGGAAAGTAACAACATGCAGAAATTACAGGCATCTATAATTAGCCTTAAAGGCGTTTTTGTAAAAATCATTTATATCGGATTGATTTACAATAGTCAGTTGATATATATAGATTATAGCATTTTATAAAGGCCGGTAACGGCTTGATATTAGAACTGAATCAGCGCATAATCAAAAGTAGTTTTATATTATGTCGGACTAATTGCGGTTCGCTTGCTTCATGGCAGGAAACTTCTGACAATTGCGGGTATGGCCTCAAAAATATCTTTGGTTAGCCTGCTGCAAAAATTAAATTTGCACAAAAAATAGTCTGCCGCCAATTATCTGGCAGTTATCGGATAATGAAGTTCAATCTTCCGGCGCAACAGTTTTCATAACGAAGTGCAATATAGCGATTTCCGTGTTATACTCGCCTTTCAAAATCAACCATTCGTCAAAGACTGAAGGACCTTTTGTCTCACAAAAACCCCTGTTTCCCGTTATAATTCAAAAGATAAAGAGAAAGGCTAATAAAACAATGACTGCAAAACAAACCGATTTCCCCTTTATCAGGCGCTTGAATGACGCCTATGAAAAGAGAATACGGCTGATCCCTTTCCTCAATATCGACTCGGTGTTGATTCCAACCCCTTATGAAAAGCACAAGACCCTGGATATCGATTATGAACATAGTTATGTCTGGGATGAAGAGGGCGAATTGCTCGGATATCTTCTTGTCTACTCAAATGCCGGAAAGACAGATTTTCACATCTACAAACAGGTGACCAGCCCCTTCGGTAGAGCAAAGGGTATAGGTTCGGCCTTGATGGAAAAGCTGACCAGTTCTGTTTCCCCCGATGCCCATATCTATCTCTATGTATGGGAGAAACTGATCAGTTCCCTTGATTTTTTCATGAGCAAAGGTTTTGTCTTTGAAGATGAAATCCCCTACCGCAAGATGAAATTCCATCTGTTGTCCGCGCAGGCGGGAACGGTGCGGGAGAAGATGGTCTCGGTCAAGACAAAGGATTTCACCGCCGCCGAGGAGTTGAGCAAGGTCCGTCATGACGCGAAAAAGTCCCTGAAGGTCCTGCTGGACATGGCGTCCATGCTCTCCGTGGACAACTCCAGCAAGGTCATAGAAGATATCAACAGGGAAACCACGGCGCTTCTCAATACCCTGAACATGTATGAGGACAAGGTCAAGGTAAGCCATGAGGTTAATATAAAGGAGCTGATCACCGACCGTGTAATCCCATTTATAGAGGCCACCAGTATCCCCTGCGAGATTCGATTGACCCTCGGATCGAAGATCCATCCCGTCAATGGGAATTACATGAGCTTCAGCCGCGCGTTGATCAACATAGTCTCGAACTCCATCGACACCATCAGGGAGGCCGGGAGACGCGGCGTTATCGAGATCAATCTGTCGGAAAGAGATGACAGGGTCCTCCTCTCCATCACCGACAACGGAACCGGCATCGCAGAGGAGAGACTTGCCAGAGGGCCGGATATGCTGCCGCTTTTCGTGGGGAAGACTACGAAAAAGGTCAGAACCGGTGAGGGGCTCGGGACGCTACAGGTTTTCTCCACCTTCGGGGCGAATAACATTAAACTGGAGAGCAGGCTGTCGGAATTCACCAGGTACAACATTTACCTGAGCAAGAGCAGCAAGAGGGACACTTCGATATACACCGAATTCGAATCGAGATATCTCGAGGTCATGAAGTCAACGCAGCATATTGGGGTTAAAAAAGACAGCAGCCAGGTCGAGATAGCCGCGTTTATCTGGCAGCTGCGCAAGATAGAGATATTCAGTTATGATCTCGTGTACCAGTTCAGCAGGTACAACAATGTCCGCGACATCTATCGAAACCTGATGATGTATCTCTATGGCGGAAAAGATTTCAATTATATGAAAACCGCCTTGAAAACATGCAGGATCGACAATGAGCTCATCAAGACATGGCTTCTGGACATCATCAAGCGGATCAAGCGTCAGGAAACTTTCATCCTGCAGAACCTTGACTTCAATGAATTCAAGGGTGTCTTGTTCGAGAGTTTCGGCCAGGCGATCGATCGCACTATCATATTCACACTTGAACCGGACAGCGGGAAGTTTTACGCGACCGACAGAAAACTTGCCGAACACCTGGATTTCGTCACCTATCTCTCCCCCAACAGGGACTCTCTGTTGCGCGGTGAATTCATCGGTGATGTGAGAAATGTCGCCAGTCCCATCTATCTGGGGGTCTGGTTAGTGGTGAGCCGCAAGGATATGTTCGAAAAAATGCGGCTCATGCAAAGAGGAGCGCAGCAGTTGCTGGAGATGGGACTGAAAAATGAGAAACGTCTTTTCTTTTATAATACGACCTTTAACAAGAGCGATTGCGAGATTGACACATTAAAGACCACAACTCTCTACGAGATGGCGAATTTGAAGGAAGGGGATTTTGATCAGTTCATAACAGAGACAGAGGATGAACTACAGGGAATGGTGTTTGCCGATTGATCCGGCCGGATTTAAAATCCGCTTGCATTGATATAGGTGCATTCCATAGGATACTCTGAAAACTTCCCAGGAATATTGAGCACAACATGATGGTCTCTACGCTATTTTCTCCCTTTACAATGCAGAATTCCACATGGTATTATCTACCGTTTTTGACGGATTTTACCTGATTTTCTGCCGAAAAGGAGTTCTTGCATGTCCGGACATAATAAATGGAGCACCATCAAACACAAAAAAGGGGCTGCCGACGCAAAGCGAGGCAAGATCTTCACCAAGATTATCAAGGAGATATCGGTGGCCGCCAGGCTCGGCGGCGCAGACCCCGAGGGGAACCCCAGGCTGCGTGCCGTAATCGACAAGGCCAAAGCGGAAAACATGCCGAAAGATAACATAGAAAGAGCCATAAAAAAGGGGGCGGGCGAACTTGAGGGTGTCACCTACGAGGAGATCAACTATGAAGGGTATGGACCCGGCGGCGCTGCGGTGCTTGTGGAGGTGATGACCGACAACCGGAACCGCTCCGTATCCGACATTCGAAGCATTTTTACCAAATGCAACGGCAATATGGGAGAAACCGGCTGTGTTTCCTGGATATTCGACAAAAAAGGCCTGATTGTCTTCTCAAAATCGATGGATTTCGACAAGCTCTTCGAGGCTGCCCTGGAGGCGGGGGCGGAAGATGTAAACGATGAGGGTGAACAGTACGAAGTACTCACCGACCCGATGAATTTCATCGAGGTCCGGGAGTCACTGGAAAAGTCGGGTTTCAAGTTCGATTCCGCAGACGTGACCATGATTCCCCAGACCATGGTGAAACTGGAAGGGAAACATGCCGAAAACATGTTGAAACTTATGGACAGGCTTGAGGACAATGATGATGTGCAGAACGTTTACTCCAACTTCGATATCTCTTCGGAAGAGATGGAACGGATGATGTAGGCATATATGAGAGTCCTCGGAATCGACCCCGGTTCGCGCATCACCGGTTACGGCATCATCGACAAGGAGGGGAACCGGCTGATCCATGTGGATAACGGCGCTATATTCACCGATTCCCAAAAGGATTTCCCCATGCGCCTGCAGCGTATTTACCGTGGGCTGACCGAGGTTATCGAACGCTTTCGGCCCGATGCGGTGGCAGTGGAAAATATCTTTTTCGCCAACAATGTCCAGAGCGCCCTGAAGCTAGGCCAAGCGCGCGGGGCTGCCATCGTCGCCGGGGTCAACGCGGGTCTGCCGGTCTTCGAGTATACCGCTCTCCAGGTCAAACAGGCGGTGGTCGGTCACGGCCGTGCGGACAAACAGCAGGTGCAGAAAATGCTGAAGGTGCTCCTGAACCTGCCGGAGGTTGCCCAGGAGGATGCCTCTGACGCCTTGGCCACCGCGGTCTGCCACGCCCACTCCATTGGGATGAACATCATTCAAAAGGCAACAGGAGTGAGAAGAGCGCAATCGCGTAAGACGTGAGATCTAAAACGACTCACATTCACGTCCGAATGATCACTCCTCCAGCCTCGAATCTTATATCCCAAAACCCTGTAACCAAGGAGACTCCTTGATCGCCCTCTTGACCGGAAAGGTCGCCTACAAATCGCCGGCATTCGTTATCCTTGATGTGAACGGCGTCGGCTACCGTGTGCAGATCCCGTTTTCAACCTATTATGATCTTCCCGATGAAGGGGGGACGGTTTCCCTTAATATCTACACCCATGTCAAGGAAGACGCCATCAGCCTCTACGGCTTCCGCACGCCGGCAGAGAAAGATTTCTTTCAGATTCTCATCTCCGTCTCCGGCATCGGTCCGAAAATGGGGAAGGATATCCTCTCCAATGTCCAGGTCGAGGAACTCGGTCAGGCAATTGTGCGCGGCGATCTGGCGAGATTGTCCGCGATTCCCGGGATCGGCAGGAAAACCGCCGAGAGGCTCGTGCTGGAATTGAAAGAAAAGGTGATGAAGCTGGATGCGCAGGCACCGGCAAGAGAGGGAAGCCCTCCAACCTTCTCCCCCGGCGTGAGGGAAGACGTGGCGTCGGCCCTGGTCAACCTTGGTTACAAGGAGGCCGTGGTGAACAAGACGCTGGCGGAAATGAAAATCCCTCCGGAAGCCTCCATGGAATTGGTCCTGAAACAGGCATTGAAGCTGTTGATGAAATAATAAGATGTGCTGCGTTAAGTGTGCCGCGTACAAAAGCGGTTTGACAGGCTGTTTCGCTGAACCTTGAACGCTGAATCACGAACGAGACCTTATGACCCGCATAATTGCCCCCCAGACAACCGATGAAGATCTCTTTATCGAAACCTCCCTGCGCCCCAGGGTCCTAGCCGACTATGTGGGGCAGGAAAAGGCGAAGAACAACCTGCGGATCTTCATCGATGCGGCCCGGGGGAGGGGCGAAGCCCTGGATCACGTCCTCCTCTACGGCCCACCGGGCCTGGGCAAGACCACCCTCTCCAACATCATTGCCGCGGAGATGGGGGTCAGCATCAAGTCCACCTCCGGGCCGGTCATCGAGAGACCCGGCGATCTGGCAGCCATCCTCACCAATCTAGAACCTCGCGATCTGCTATTCATCGACGAAATCCACCGACTTCCCCATATCGTGGAAGAGATCCTATATCCGGCCATGGAAGACTTCCAGCTCGACATCATCATCGGCCAGGGGCCTAGCGCACGGACCGTCAAGCTCGATCTTCCAAAATTCACTCTGGTGGGGGCGACCACCAGGGCAGGGCTCCTCTCGTCTCCACTCAGAGACCGATTCGGCGTAATCTCCCGTCTTGAATTCTATACGGAAGCCGAACTTGCCATAATCGTCACCCGCTCCGCCCGCATCCTCGATATAAGGATCGATCCGGACGGCTCCGATGAACTGGCCGGCCGCAGCCGAGGCACCCCGAGGATCGCCAACCGGTTGCTCCGGAGGGTCCGCGATTTTGCGCAGGTCAGGGCGGACGGGGTCATCACCCTGAAAGTGGTGCAGGACGCCCTGAAACTGCTGGAAATCGATGAAATAGGGCTCGACCAGATGGACCGGATTATACTTATAACCATTATCGACAAGTTCAACGGCGGTCCGGTAGGTCTGGACACGCTTGCCGCCGCTATCTGTGAAGAGAGCGACACCATCGAGGATGTTTACGAACCGTTTCTCATCCAGCAGGGGTTTCTGAACCGCACCCCGCGCGGGCGTATGGCCACCAGAGCGGCCTACATCCATTTCGCCAGGACTTTCCCGGAAGGGCCACAGGGAAGGCTGTTCTGACCATGCAACTGGTCTTCGATTTTCCCGTAGATGCAAAATTCAGCTTCGATAATTTCGTGGTCTGCAGCGGCAATGAAACGGCGTTTCAGTTCGCCAAACTCTTGGCCGCTGATGATTCGAAAAATCTCCTTTTCATCCATGGACCATCCGGGTCGGGGAAGACCCACCTTCTCCGTGCTCTGGCAGGGGCCTTCTGTTCCCACGCAGGGCGGACAACCTTCCCATATATTTCGCTAAGGGATATTGACGACATCTATAGGGGAGAGTACCCTGCCGAGGCCGTCTCCAGGCTGGCCGAACACTTCCGGGACGAACCCGCGCTCCTGATCGACGATATTCATCTACTTCCGGACAATCCCCATGTCAGGAGCGAGTTCTGGCAACTGTTCAACGATTTCCACGATGCCTCAAGGAAGATCGCCATTACCGGGCTCTTGCCTCCAAGGGAGATTCCACATCTGGACGACCATATTGTTTCCCGCCTGTTGTGGGGACTGGTGGCAAAGATGGATATTTCCGACGACGACTCCCTGCGGATGATCATGAAAAAACTGGCGGATGACCGGAATGTCATCCTCCCCGCAGACGTGATCAATTACCTCCTTCTCCACACACGCCGTGAGTTGCCGCCCCTCATAGCGATTTTTGAAACGATTTATCGCCACTCATTGGCAACTAATCGGAAGATTTCTTTAAGACTTGCCCAGGAAGTGATGCAGATGTGAACAATCGCAGCATTTGTAGTAACCCCGTGAAATATCGGTTTGCCGAAGATGAAACTTAAACGCGCTGGAGATTCATCATGCTGCTTCATCACAAATTTATCGAGATGGCGAAAAAATACGGTGATAAGCTGTTTATCAATGACCGCTCCACTGGACGGAAGGTTACTTACCGTCGGGCCTTGATCGGGGCATTGATCATTGCCGGCAAGCTGAAGCGATACGAGCCTGGATTCATCGGCGTGATGATCCCGAATTCCGCTGGAGCCGCGTTGACGATTCTGGGCGCATTGTTCAGCGGGCGAGTTCCCGTTATGATCAACTATTCGACGGGAGCGGCACAGAACTGCATTTACGCACAGAAGAAATGCGATTTCAAAACGATCGTCACCTCGAAGGCGTTGCTCGATAAAATCAACTGTCCCGTTGTGCCGGGGATGGTATTCCTTGAGGAGCTGATTGCAGGAATCTCAGGGTTTGAAAAGATAAGGGCCGCCATCAAATCCAGGCTTCCCGCCTCGGTACTCAAAGCAAGGGTTGCCGGTGGAGATGAAAATGATGACCTTTTCGTACTGTTTACCAGCGGCAGTGAAAAGGAGCCGAAGGGAGTGGAACTGACGCACAAAAATGTCGCTTCGGTCCTTGAATCCCTTGGTAATGTCGTCAACCTTTCCGCGCAGGACATCTTCCTCTGTCAGCTTCCCTACTTCCATATCTTTGGCCAGACTGGAAATTTCTGGGCGCCGATCTTTTTCGGATCGACGCTGGTGACCTACGCTAATCCGCTTGATTACAAGACCATCTGCGAAATCGTACGGGAAGAGAAATGCACCGTTATGCTGGGAACCCCGAGTTTCTTCTGGGGGTATCTGAACAAAGCGGAGTCGGGTGATTTCCGGAGCGTCCGGCTGATGCTCGTTGGAGCGGATAAATGTCCGGATGCGCTTCGTGAGGGATTCCGTGAGAAGCACGGCAGTGTACTTCTTGAGGGGTACGGCGCGACGGAAACGTCGATCGTTATTTCCTTGAACACGCCGGAGTTCAATCGTCCGGGAAGCGTGGGGCGGCCCTTGCCATGCATGCGAGTGCGCGTGGAGAATCACCAGAGCGGCGAAGAGTGTGAGCTGCGGGAGATCGGAAAGATCCTGGTGAAGGGAGCGAACGTGATGAAGGGGTATTTCGACGATTTCGAACAGACCTCCCTCGCCATGCGTCACGGTTGGTACGACACCGGGGACATGGGATGGATGGATGAAGACGGATACCTGTGGCATGTCGGCAGATTGAAGAGGTTTCTGAAAATAGGCGGGGAGATGGTGTCGCTGGTCAAGGTTGAGGATGTCCTTGAAAGGTTCCTCCCCGATGGTGTTTCCTGCTGTTTGGTGGAGGTCCCCGATCATATCAAGGGAGCAAGGATCGTCGCGGCTGTGACGCAAAAGGTTAATGAGAAGGAAACGCTCAGGAAGATGTCCGGGCATCTCCCCAACATCGCCCTACCCCGTCAATTTGTAGTGATTGAGGAACTGCCGAAAATGGGGAGCGGCAAGATCGATTTTCGCAAGGTTACCGATATGGTGAGAGATATGGTGCAGGGGAAGTGACCTCCCCTCCGGAATTGTTCCCCTTCAAACTGAATCATGATGTGCTGTCGATTTCACAGATGCCTCCCCATGGGCGGATGCGTGTGGCCGGTCTCTGAAGTGCATAATCAAAAAAACTGTTTGTCTTTGTCTGACAAAAGACTTAAAATTCAGACTTGAAGACGCAGACCCCAGGCTTTTCCCAACGTCCTGCAAACGTTCTGCTTATTCCAGGGATTGAGATGAAAATACTACTCCACATATGCTGTGCGCCGTGCGCCATATATCCGGTGCAGGAACTACGCACGGGCGGCATGGACGTTACAGGCTTTTTCTACAATCACAACATCCATCCTTACCAGGAATACCGGCGCAGGCTGGAGACGGTCCGGAAGTATGCGGACCTGGTTGAGTTGGAAGTCATCTACCGCGACGAGTACCGGCTGGAGGAATTTCTCGCCAATGTTGCCGCCAGGCCGGAACAGCGCTGTCTCTACTGCTACTCATCCAGGCTGGAGATTGTTGCCGCGGCTGCTGTCGAGCTTGGTTTTGAGGCGTTCACCACCTCCCTCCTTTACAGCAAATATCAGAAACACGAAGTAATCAGGGAGATGGGGGAACGAATCGGCGAAATGTATGGTATTCCCTTTCATTATGCGGATTTTCGGAAAGGCTGGCAGGAGGGAATCTCCATATCCAGGAAGATGGAACTCTACCGACAGCAATACTGCGGCTGCATATACAGCGAGAAGGAGCGCTATCATCCTCAAGGCATTCAGTAACAGGGGAGATTATGGCCGGATTGGGAAAATCGCTGATCATTTTCGGGATAATAATTATCGCCTTCGGCATTGTCATCACCTTTGCCGGGAAAATCCCCTGGTTGGGCCGGCTTCCAGGCGACATCCAAATTAAAAGGGACAATTTCACCTTCTATTTCCCCATGGCAACCTGCATTATTCTCTCAGTTTTTATCTCGCTTTTATTCTGGCTCTTTAAAAAATGATGGCAGTGTAAATATTACCCATCCCCCTGTGTCATTCGTTTTGCCGATTGTAATCAGCCGCAATTCTGATACCTTTGTAATAGGACTAATGAAATTAAAATGAAAAGGAGGTCACTATGTTTGAACTTCTAGAAAAGGCAGTCCTGACCGGATTGGGCGCTCTTTCTCTGACACAGAAGAAGGCCGAAGAGATCCTTGTGGAGTTGAAGGAGAAATACAAATTAAGTGAGGATGAAGGGAAGGCATTCCTTGAGAAGGTCCAGGGTATGGCCAAGGAAGGAAGGGAGCGTATAGCCGAAATCGCCGATACGGAAGTAAAAAAGGTCATCGAACGGGTAGGACTTGTCCCCCGTGAAGAGTTCGACCGTCTGCAGAAAAGGTTGGAAGAACTGGAAAAACGCATGCCGGGAGACGATCCAGACGAGCCATGATGAATATTTTCCAGTTTAATCGAAACGTTCGCAGTATCAGGCGCTACCGGAACATAATCTTCGTCCTCTTCAAATACGGTTTCGATCAACTGCTAGAGCACCTGAACCTGTATCACCTCATTGCCCGCAGCAAAAGGCTGCTGCTCCGCGACGAGTCTAAAATCGCCTCATACTCTCCAGCCGAGCGAATGCGAATGGCGCTGGAAGAGTTGGGGCCGACATTCGTCAAACTTGGGCAGATACTATCTACACGCCCCGATGTCATTCCCAGAAACTACGTCGTTGAATTCGCCAAACTGCAGGACAATGTCCCTTCATTCTCTTATGAAGAGGTCGTTGCCCAGATACGCATTGAACTTGGCGGAGAGGTGGAGAAGTTTTTTGCATCTCTCGATCAAATCCCCATTGCCGCCGCTTCCATTGCACAGGTACACAAAGCAAAGCTTTTATCCGGTGAAGAGGTGGTTTTAAAAGTCCGTCGGCCGGGAATAGTTGAACTTGTGGAAACCGACATAGAAGCGCTGATGAGTCTGGCGCTCATTGCCGAGCGCCATCTCCCCGGAAGTGACATCTACGACCCGGTCGGGCTTGTAAAAGAGTTCGCCAGAACAATCCGCCGGGAAATGGATTTTTCCCGCGAAGGGCACACGATAGAAAAGTTCAGTACCAATTTCAGCGGCGACCCCACCCTTTACTTCCCCAAGGTCTATTGGGACGTGACCGCCAAAGGGGTCTTGACGCTGGAATATATCGACGGCATAAAGGTCTCTGAACTTGAAGAACTGGAGCGTGCCGGACTTGACAGGCGCGTCATCGCCCAGCGCGGGGCTGATGCCTTTGTCAGAATGGTGCTGGTACACGGTTTTTTCCACGGCGACCCCCATCCCGGCAACGTCATGATCTTGCCCGAAAATGTCATCTGCCTCCTGGATTACGGCATGGTGGGGAGGCTCGATGCCGAAATGCAGGAATACCTGATCGACATCCTTCTGGCCATTGTCAGGAGGAAGGTGGACGAAGTCATTTCACTGCTTCTCTATTCAGGCGAGATGACCGATTCCCTGAATACCAAGGCATTAAAGCGTGATCTGACCGAATTCATCGACGATTATTACGAAGTCCCTCTTCAGGATATTGAAGTGGGACGGATGCTTATGGAGTTTCTTGAGATAATCAGAACATATCGGATCAGGTTCCAATCAGATCTGATGCTTCTGGCAAAGGCGCTTGTGGCCATTGAAGGGATGGGACGCGAACTTGATCCTCAATTCGACATGGTTGCTCATCTGCGCCCGTTCATGGAGCAGGCCGTCAAGGAGAAGTTATCTCCTAGGCAAGTGCTGAAGGAGCTCAGCAGCCAATTCATGGCTTACGTGAATCTCACGAGGAACCTCCCGAAAGACCTCAAAGAGATTCTGAACAGCCTTAACCGGAACAAATTCAAGATAGATCTGGAGCATCGCGGACTTGACCACTTTATAAGAGAACTGGAAAAATCCATGAACCGGCTCTCCTGCAGCCTCATCATCACCGCTCTGGTGGTCGGCTCGTCGATCATCATGCAGACGGATAAGGGGCCCCTGATGCTCGGGTATCCGATGTTTGCCTTTCTTGGCTACACCATTGCAGGCGTTATCGGGTTATGGTGGGTCATTGCCATTATTCGTTCCGGCCGTCTTTAGTATTGTTGCATTTATGCAACAATACGCTGTTGTTTATTCAACACACTGCATTAATTCTCCCCCGGCAATTCTTCTCACTGCCTCTATAACTACTTGAAATAATAGGCGCTACTGATTGGCTTGGCGATGTAGCTTCTTGGCCTGCGAATTGCTAGGAGTAATAAGTATACTGACTATTTATTTTGAGGAGCCGGAAATGCCTTTTCAGAACACAGTGAAAAACAAGGTGACTTTTTACGGAATTGGAATCCACTCGGGCAAGGATGTCGAGGTGAGCCTGCGACCGGCGGAAGAAGGAACCGGCATAGTGTTTCACAGGACCGACCTGGATCCGTCCGTTTCTATAGAAGCCATTGCGGCAAATGTGGTCAACACGCGGCTTTCCACAACTATAGGAAAGAACG
>JBGQDJ010000013.1:0-16569 GCA_041495805.1 Geobacteraceae bacterium | reverse complement strand
GTCGCGCAGCCGTGAGTCCACGGCGGCCAGTGCAAGCTCCATGGGGATGCCGACGTTGTCCCGGATGACCTGGGGAGCTGCGCCGGTGCCGCCACGGAAGCCGTCAATGGTGATTATGTCCGCGCCGGCCCGGGCTATGCCGGAAGCTATCGCCGCCACATGGTGGACAGCTGCAATCTTCACCGATACCGGCTTCTCGTATCTGGTCGCCTCTTTCAGGGCGTATATGAGCTGGCGCAGGTCTTCAATTGAATATATGTCATGGTGCGGCGCAGGGGACAGGGCATCGGAGCCGATGGGAATCATCCTGGTCTCGGATATCTGGTCGTTCACCTTTTCGCCGGGGAGGTGTCCGCCGATCCCCGGCTTGGCACCCTGGCCCACCTTGATCTCGATCCCTACACCCGCATTCAGGTATTGTTCGCTCACCCCGAAGCGGCCCGAGGCAACCTGGACTATGACGTTCTTGCCGTAGCGGTAAAGGTCCTTATGCAGGCCACCCTCACCCGTATTGTAGAGAGTGCCCAACTCCTCTGCCGCAGCGGCCATCGCCTTGTGGCAATTAAGGTTGAGGGCCCCGTAGCTCATGGCCGAAAAAATGAAAGGATATTCGAGCCTGAGTTGCGGTGACAATTTGGTTTTAAGACTGGGCTTGCCTGTTTTCTTGTTGCGCACCACCTCAATAGAGTGCGGTTTCTTCCCCAGGTAGGTACGCAGTTCCATCGGCTCACGCAGCGGGTCGATGGAGGGATTGGTCACCTGGGAAGCGTCAAGAAGTAGATGATCCCAGTATATCGGGTACTTGGCCGGGTTTCCCATGGCGGACAGAAGAATACCGCCGGTGTCGGCCTGGGCATAGAGGTTACGGATGTGGGCGCCTGACCATGACTCATTGCGCTTGAAGTTCTCTTCGTTGACCTTTATTGCAATAGCCCCGGTCGGGCAGAAGGCCGAACAGCGACGACAGCCGATGCAGCTGGTATTGTCCTCGGCAAGGGCGTCATCAGCAGCGATATAAGAGTGGACCTCGTAGGCGCACTGACGGACGCAGACCTTGCAGCGTATGCATTTGGCATCGTTGCGGTCGATGATAAACTCGTTGAATGATTCGTTTACACTTTTGTAAAGCACCTTTTAACCTCCTGCTAAAACGGCGGTTGGTGAGGATTTTGAAGTATATGGGCTGCCGCCGACAAAGGTGAATGCGATTTATATGCCATACTTCCAAGCTTCCTGCCAGTCATATGCGGGCTTCATGTAACGATTTGTTTTTTAAACGTATATATACCAATAAGCCCCATAAAAGCAAGTTGATTTGTCGCATCTAATGATATTTCTTACATGCACTGCAAGTTTTTTGAGTACATTTCTTCCATATTTAGATTACATAGTTACTCTATCATTTGTCAATCATGTATTTAATGCGGAAAAACCTGCATTTTGCGGAACAAATAAACAACGGATTGCGGGCAACCGGGTAATTATACCGAAAGGTATCTGCTGCTGCAAACAGACTTTCTTCTGGATTAAACTCGGAAGGGAGCCTGCGGAAAGAGGCAAAAGGCAGAATCAAAATAGAAGAAGAGCCATCTCAGGATCTATGATCGCAGATAACGGCATTTTCCCCCGCGATTCGGAATACCGGAATGGACAAGCTACCCGGATTTATTGATGGCTTGATTTAATTCATCGAGGAGTTGTTCCACATTGACATGATGGACATCCGCCCCATGTTCCAGGGCTTCATATTCGGCAATCTGGCACTCGAAACAGTCCAGTTTGTATTTCTCGAAAACCGCAAGCGTCTCGGGATAACGGCGGACAATCTCAGCGATAAACATATCTTTGCTTATCATGCCGAACTCCTTTCATATAATGTTGCATGCAAACGGGGAATAAGTGTCTAATTATCCCCCTCCCTTTTTTAGGGGAGGGGGATAAAACGGCATATGCCCGCCAGGAAAAGGATCAATGAAGTGATTTAGCGGGGTGGTCTTATCGCAGATTCTTTATGGCCGCTTCGATTCGATCCACGCCCTTCTTGATGTTCTCCATGCTGATAGCATAGGAGAGACGTGCGTATTTGTCCGCGCCGAACGCCACGCCGGGCACGAGCGCCACCTTCGCCTCCTCCAGCAGATATGCCGCGAACTCGGTGGAGTTGTTTATCGTCTTGCCGTTGAAGCTCTTGCCGTAGACAGCGGAAAAGTTGGGAAAAACATAGAATGCGCCGGTGGATTTGAAACAGGTAACCCCCGGAATGGCATTGAGCCGCTCGACAATATAAGTGCGGCGTTTCTCGAACTCCACAACCATGGCGGCAACAGCGTCCTGTGGGCCGTTAAGGGCCTCAACGGCCGCCTTCTGGGCTATGGATGTCGGATTTGAGGTTGACTGGGACTGCAACTTGGTCATGGCCCCCATCAATTCCCTGGGACCACAGGCGTAGCCGATCCGCCAGCCGGTCATGGCGTATGTCTTTGAGACGCCGTTAACCAGGATGGTGCGGGGTTTGAGTTCGGGTGTCACCTGGGCGATATTGGCGAATTTCAGGCCGTCGTAAACAAGACGTTCATAAATGTCGTCGGAGATGATCAGAAAGTCGTGTTTCAGGCATATCTGGCCAATGGCCTTCAGTTCATCAACCGTGTAGCTGCTTCCGGTCGGATTGCATGGAGAGTTGAGGAGCAGCGCCCTGGTGTTCCCGGTTATGGCCTTTTCCAGCTGCGCTGGCGTTATCTTGAATTCCGTGGTTTCGTCGGTTTCGATGAAAACAGGCGTCCCTCCGGCCAGCACTACCTGGTCCGGATAAGAGACCCAGTAGGGGGCGGGGATTATCACTTCGTCCCCCTCCTGAATCAGCGCCTGGGAAATGTTATAGAGGGAATGTTTGGCGCCGCAGGCAACGGAAATCTCTTCACGTGTGTACTCCAGGCCGTGGTCCCTCTTCATCTTGGCGATGATGGCGTCCTTCAGTTCGTCGGTGCCCCCGACAGGCGTATATTTTGTGAACCCGGCGTCAATGGCCTTTTTTGCCGCTTCCTTGATGTTCGCCGGGGTATCGAAATCGGGCTCGCCGGCGCCAAAGCCGACAACATCCACCCCCTGAGCCTTCAGGGCCTTTGCCTTGGCGTCTATCGCCAGGGTTGGCGATGGCTGGATCTTGTTCACGCGATCTGCAAGTTTCATTGCTGCCTCCTTATGTCTGGAATGGATCCCAAAAGGTAATCCTTCCGTTAAATCAACGATTATATTTGGAGTCGAGCGCCTTTTTCACAATGGGAGGTACCAGTCCGTCAACCGGTCCGTTCAGGGAACTCACTTCCTTTACGATGGATGAAGAGAGGTAGCTGAAAGGGACAGAGGTCATCATGAAGAGGGTCTCCACTTCCTGGGAGATTGCGCGGTTCATCTGGGCTATCTGGAATTCATACTCAAAGTCGGAAACCGCCCGCAAACCGCGGATGATTACCGATGCCTTCCTGGACAGGACATAATCTATCAGGAGGCCACCGAAGGTCTCGACCTTTGCCCTGTCGTTGCAGACTAGAACTTCCCTGATTAGATCAACCCTCTCCTCGGTGGTGAAGAGTGCCTTTTTCGTGGGATTCTCGGCAACCGCGATAATCACCTCGTCAAATATCTTCAGGCCGCGGCTTATTATATCCAGATGGCCGTAGGTTATGGGATCGAATGAACCGGGGTAAACCGCTACCTTTCTTGACATGTCAGGCCTCGATTAAATATCCAGGACTCCAAGCAGCAACTTACGAACAAACTGCTATTAATTCTGATGTTAACAGAATTTCTGGAGTCTGGGTTTTATGAATTGGATTTCCTTTACATTGTGCGTCTGAAAAAAGCGATTGCCGTATCTCCGTAAACTCTCCTGTCAAATTCCCGCAGGGTGTCGAATTCCGTCGGGAGAAGCTCGCCGGAAGATATCTCTACGATCACCAGCGAATTTTCATCGATCAAGGCGGAAGCGGCCAGATACTCCAGCACTCTTTCCGCCAGCCCTTTCCGGTATGGAGGATCAATGAATACCAGTTGAAAGGGTACTTCCCTTTTTTCCAGACTTCTTAACGCCGCAAGCGCCTCTCTCTCGATCACGCGTCCCTTGTCTTCGAAACCGAGCATCCGCAGGTTTTTTATAACCAGAGCAACGGACTCTTTGTGGCTGTCTATAAAAAAGGCAGACGTTGCGCCGCGACTCAACGCCTCTAAACCGAGATTGCCGGTCCCGGCGAAAATATCCAGCACACGGCAATTTTCGTAACCTGCAATGAGAACGTTCAGAATATTGAAAAGCGACTCCTTGACCCGGTCGGCAGTCGGCCTGATCATGGAATTTTTCGGGGAAAGGAGTCGACGGCCACGGGCGGAGCCGCTTATTATGCGCAACCGGCTTCCTCCAGCAGAGCGGCAAGTCTGCTCGCGCTCCCCTTGGCGCGAAACGCTGTCAACAGTTCCCTGGCCTCCCGGTAAGCCATTTCATGGATCTGGTTTGCGTTTTCTTCCGGGATGGAGTCGATATCATCCTTGAACACCCTGGTCGCAAATTTGATGTCCTGCTTGTTTTTCCTCGACCATTGGCGCATGGTATCCATGAGTTCAAGCGGGAGTCCGGCATGGGCGATATTCTGCCACAGTGTGCCGATGTTCCCCTTCCTGATGCCGTAGTCCGCAAGCTTGCCGACAATCTGCGGAGGTGTGCCGGTTATGCCGTTCTGGACAAGACCCGCCACTCCGAAAGCCTTGGCGGTATGGTAAATCTCCATGGTCCTTGCCAGGTCGATATTGATCTTCTTTCCGTCAAGATAATTGCCGCTTTTCGAACCGTTATCCATGGCCAGAAGAAGGGGTTTCACCCCGCAAACAGCCAGCCCCCTCAGTAATTCTTCCGCTTCAGTCACGGATGTGATGGTCGATTCGTCGCCGACCGGTTTTTTCTTGCCCAGTTCAACTTCAAGCCCGTACCCTTCTGCCATGACATGCCCGGCCAGGGTATTGACGATTTTTATATTGTCATGGAGGGGATTGAAAGACGCATCAACGGCAAAAGATGTGTAGCCGGCCGCAATCTGCGAGCGAATGAGCTTTTCAGCTTCCTCAAGCTCCTCAGCGGAGGTATTCTTCACCGTTATATGGTCGCCATGGATTACAAAGGGTTTGGTGAAATTACATCGTTCGGCGCACTCGATAATTGCATCAAAAAATATTTCCGGGGTCTGGCCGGTATACCCTCCCTCAACCCCCCCTTCGGTCTTTGTCAACTCGAATGCGACAACGGCGTCAAGCTCTTCAGCCGCCTGCATTATTCCCGGGATAACATGTTTGATTCTGGCATTGCACGCCATTATGATCAGCTTTTCCTGGGCCAGTACCGCGAAGACATCCCTGCCGTTCAACAGGGCGACTTCGCTCTTCGAACCCAGCTTCTCCCTGATTCTTGCCGGCACCAGTTCCCGCATCAATTTATTCATTTTGTGAGCACCAATCGAGGCAAAGTCAATGGAAATCCGTTGAGATTTTGTAGTTTATCAAGCTAATGAAAATAGTCAAGAAAACTTTATCGAGAGGTTTTCGCTTACCAGGGGTATGGCTCTTTTCTTTTTTTCAGGCGGGGGCTTCTTCGGTTTTAATCTTCCTTTTGCCGAAAATCAGCGCCACCCATATGCTTATCTCATACATCAGATATAGGGGAAGCATGATGACAAACATGGTGATCAGGTCGGCATGGAACGCGGCGATTATGGCGCTGGCCAACAGAGCGTATTTGCGCTTGCCCGCCAGCATCTTATAGTTAACGACCCCCAGCCTGGAAAGGAGCAGGGATATGATCGGCAGTTCAAAGATGAGGCCGAAAACCAGGATGAGACGCATGCAGAAGTCTATATAAGCGCTCATGTTGAACCAGCTTCGCAACCCTTCGGTCTCGTAAGAAAGGGAAAAATTTATTATAACGGGCCAGATCACGATGAGAAAAAACATTGCCCCAAGGCAGAAGCTGAAAGAGCTGACCGTCACAAAAGGGACCACCAGATGTTTTTCCTTGCGGGTAAGACCGGGGGCGATAAACAGCCAGAGTTGATGAAAAACAACCGGCAATACCAGGATCAACCCTGCAATCATCGAAATCTTGCACTGAATGAAAAACGGCTCCAGTGGGGCGCTGTAATTCAGGCGCCTGTCCGTATGATCGACAACCTGCTCCTTATCCATCTTAAAGTGACTGTAAACAGCGGGATATCGCTCTTTGATCTTCCCATACGCCAGTTTTTTAATTTCAGTCAAGTAAGTCTGACCGGTCAGCGGTTTCTCAATAAACTTCATCAGGTCCGTGGAAAAGTTCCATGATACCCCCATGCCTATTATTATAGCGGTTACACAAACTATCAGGCGTTTTCTGAGTTCCGCGAGGTGACTGAGAAACGGCAGGACTTTTTCGTCGTTTTTCATTCCTTATCCTTTTGTAAAATGAGCCTGAAAAGAGCCGGCTGCATGTGCCTGCGTATGCTTTTTCGGGAAATAATCTTGGGATAATACCACAGCACCCGGACCATGCGCAACCCTTCTGCTCTCTTCCTTGCCGGTTGTTGATAAATTGGCAATATTTCTTGACAAATACTCATCGAGAGTAAATAATTTCAACCCTTGAGAGTCCAACAGGTCATCCACCAACTTCGGAGCCATTAATGAAAATTGACAGCGATTTCCTTGTCATAGGAAGCGGGATTGCCGGACTTGCTTTTGCCCTGCAAGCGTCGCGACATGGCAGAGTGGCATTAATCACCAAGAGGGAAATCGCCGAATCCGCCACCAACTATGCGCAGGGGGGGATCGCATCGGTCTTTTCCGAGGAAGATACCTTTGCGGCTCACGTAGCAGATACCCTTACGGCAGGCGCGGGCATCTGCCACGAGGACGTGGTGAGAAGTGTGGTCGAGGAAGGGCCAGCTGTGATTCGCAACCTGATCGAATGGGGGGTAAAATTTACCACCCGCGGCGACACCTACGACCTTACCCGTGAAGGGGGGCACAGCAAGAGGCGTATTCTCCACGCCGCCGACGCGACCGGCCGGGAAATCGAGAGGGCACTGGTGGTCGCGGTCAGGGAAAACGCCAACATCGACATATACGAGCATCACATCGGTATCGATCTCATAACCGCGGCCAAAGTCATGCGGAAGAGGCTCAAATCCAACCGCTGCTGCGGCGCCCACGTGCTTGACATCAAAAACGGAGTAATCAGAACCTTTGCCGCCAAGATAACCCTCCTTGCAACGGGGGGCGCAGGCAAGGTCTATCTCTACACCTGCAATCCGGATGTGCTCACCGGTGACGGCATTGCCATGGCCTACCGGGCCGGAGCCACAATCGCCAATATGGAATTCATGCAATTCCACCCCACCACCCTCTACCATCCCCATGCCAAGTCCTTTCTCATATCCGAGGCGGTAAGGGGGGAAGGGGCCATACTGCGAAGACGCGACGGCACCCCTTTCATGGAGAAATACCATCCCCTGAAGGACCTCGCTCCGCGTGACATCGTGGCCCGCGCCATCGACAACGAAATAAAGACCTCCGGCGACGACTGTGTCTTTCTCGATATAACACACAAGGACCCGGACTTTGTAAGAAACCATTTCCCCAACATATTCCTGACCTGCCTGGGATACGGCTTCGACATGACCACCGAGCCGCTGCCGGTGGTGCCGGCGGCCCACTACCTGTGCGGCGGGGTAGCCGTGGGCACTAACGGGGAAACCGACCTCTCGCATCTCTTTGCCATCGGCGAGGTATCTTTTACCGGGCTTCACGGCGCCAACCGTCTGGCCAGCAATTCCCTTCTCGAATCAGCCGTTTATGCCGGCAGGGCATACCGGCATGCGGTGCAACTACTGGCCGACGGAGAATTTTTCTGCCCGGAGATACCTGAATGGGACTCCAGCACCGCCACCAACAGCGACGAGATGGTTGTCGTTACCCAGAACTGGGATGAGATCCGCCGCTGCATGTGGAACTATGTGGGGATTGTACGCTCCGACAAACGACTGGAAAGGGCCATGCACCGCATCGAACTCATACAGGAGGAGATCGAGGAATACTACTGGAACTTCATCGTCACCTCCGATCTCATCGAACTGCGCAACATAGCGACGGTGGCCGAACTTATCATATCATGCGCGCAAATGCGCAAGGAATCGCGGGGGCTCCATTACAATATCGACTATCCGGAACGGGACGATACCCACTGGCGGAAAGACACTTTCATCAGGAAGAAGTTTTGAGGGATTGATGACTATTGACGAACTTAGACAGGAAATAGACCGGCTGGACAATGAGTTGCTGAGAATCTTCAATCAACGGGCCGATTTTGCCCTGAAAATCGGGGAGATAAAAAAGGGCCAGGGAATCGCGGTCTACGACCCGGCGCGTGAAAAGATGATCTTCCAGAGGATGAAGGCGGCGAATCCCGGGCCCCTTGACGACGATGCGATTGTCAGGCTTTTCGAGCGGGTAATCGACGAATCGAGAAGGCTGGAAAGGATCATGACCAGCGACTAGCGGCTAGCGACCAGGGACTCAAAACTTGAAATTTATTCGTATCTCCCCCGAGGAGGAATAGCCCGTGTTGATAATAATGAAAAGAAGCGCCGATGAATCGGCATTGGATCATGTGAAGGAATTTCTGATCAACAAGAATTTCGACATCCACCAGTCAACAGGAGCAAACCGGACCATCATCGGCGTCATCGGAGATACGGAAACCCTCGACCCCCATGAAATCGAAAAAATGCCTGGAGTATTGCAGGTTGTAAGGATCACAAGGGAAGAATGAGGAAAAAACAACTGGGGAGTCAGTCATTTTCCAATTCCGAACTCTCAAAGATTTTTTCGAAGAGGTGCTCTATCTGGAAAAACGTGGAGAGTATTGACGGGTCGAAATGGGCCTTCGGATTTATCCTGTCATCTCCTCCCTTGAATATTTTCAGCGCTTCTCCATGGCTGAGAGTATCTTTGTAGCTTCTTTTCGAACGCAAGGCATCGTAAACATCCGCTATCTTGACAATCCGGCCTGCCAGAGGGATCTGTTCCCCTGCAAGCCTGTACGGGTATCCGCTTCCGTCCCAGTTTTCATGGTGCGCCAGGGCAATCTCCCTTGCGATGCTCAGTCTGGGGGAGTCACCGAGAATCTCTTCCCCATAAACCGGGTGCTTCATCATCAGTTCGAATTCATCCCTGTTGAGGGGCCCCTCCTTGAGAAGGATGGAAGTCGGTATCTTTATTTTCCCCACATCATGCATCTGGGCCGAATAGGAAATGACATCGACGAAATCACCATCAAGCCCCATATTTGCCGCCAGCGAGCCGGCATAACGGTTGACCCTCTGGATATGCCTCCCCGTGTGCTCTTCCGCTGCTTCACAGGCCCTGGCAAGGGCTTCGATAGTGTAAATGAAGGCCTTTTCGGTCTCCCGCAACTCGTTAGAAAGGGTCACCAGCGAGCCGATAACCACTGCCAGGCTTCGTAAAACATCACCATCATAGACCGTGGCCTTCCCCTGATAATTAAAAGCGATTATAACCCCGGGGCTCTCACCGCTGATGCGGCATGCGGCAAAATTCCTGATGGCCCCCCCGACTTTCTCTCTCAGGTCAGGCTGGAAGTATGACTGATACTCTTCCACGCTGGCGCAGCTGTCAGACCAGTTGGATGACGCCACATCGGCCATGGCAAGGTTGATTGCATAACGTGACATCGGGTCTATGGATATCTCATCCGATTTCTCGACAAGTTCACCTCCTTTCAGGTGGAAAACACGGCCGCGTCTGACAGCGCCGTCATTTTCACGGAAGACGATAAATATACTGGCCGGCCCCCGTTTCCCCCTTCCACCCAGCACTTTCTGAATCGCATCCGCATACAACTCTTCACCGGTAAACCGCTTGCAACAGATATTCTGCAGGGTTTCGTCGGTAAGGCGCAACAACTCCTGCGTCTGCTGCAGTGACATTTCACAAAGTTCCTGGGACATTCCGTCGCGCCTCCATGCCTGAATAAACGAATCTGAATCGATAAAGGTCCGTTGACCTGATTCCATTCTACATTATTACACGTGAAAAACAAACAGGGAGAAGCCTTGGCGGGAACAGGCGGGGAACGAACCGAGGAGGTTTCTTCCATCGATAAAACTATTTGTGCTTAGGCCACTTGATTCGTTTATGCAGGCCCTGCCGGGTTATCCCGAGAAGCGCCGCCGCAACGCTCATCTTGCCGTCCGCGAGCTTCATCGCCCTGGATATCATGAACTCCTCAATCTCCTGCATGGTGGGAAACCTTCCGAAAAGGGTGTTGAGGAGTTCTTCTCCCTTATCATCCAGATCAAGCGAAATTACCGGATCGACCGGCAAATGCGCGGCAATGCCGGAGAAATTTTTCAAAAGGAGCGGGCCTGAATTATGGCGGGCTACCGCGTCATAGACCAGCGCCTTGAATTCACGGATATTGCCCGGGAAATTGAGTTTCCCGAGATTAGAGGTCACTTCCTGGGACACGGCCGGTTTCGGCTTGTTGAGGGATAGTGACGCTTCCTCCATGAAATGGTTGAGAAGAAGGGGGACGTCCTCCCGTCGCTCACGGAACGGAGGGATATGGATCTGATATGCGCACAGGCGGTAGTAGAGATCCTTGCGGAATTTCCCCGATTCGATCAACTCAAGAAGGTCATGATTTGTTGCCACTATTATCCGCGCGTCGGTAAGCTTCAATACATCCGAACCCAGGGGATAATACTCTTCCCCCTGCAAAAGCCTGAGGAGCTTTACCTGTGAAAGCGGGCTCAGATCGCCGATCTCATCAAGAAACAGGGTGCCCCCCGCGGCCTTGCCGATCAGCCCTTCCCGAGATTGTTCAGCGCCGGTGAATGCCCCCCTCTTATGTCCGAACAGGGTATCGGAAAACATCAAATCATCGAGTCCGGCAACATTAACGGTTACAAAAGCCCCCTTCACCTCGCTTATCATGTGTATTGCATGGGCCATCAATTCCTTGCCTACCCCGGTTTCGCCGGTAATCAGGATCGGCTGGCGTGACTTTGAAATGACTTCCGCATACTGAAAAATCGCCCGCATTTTCTTGCTGCAGGTAATGATCTCGGCAAAGGCGTCGGAATGCTCCAGACGCCCAGTGAGAAGGCTCTCCTTGAGAGACGAGACCTCGTTCTGGAGAAAATTCAGTTTCAACGCCTTGTCAACCGCCGATATCAACCGATTCGGTTCAACAGGCTTCAACAGATAATCGAATGCCCCCATTTTAAGGCACTCTATCGCCGTTTCCAGATCATCCGTTGCCGTCATGATCAAAACCGGTATATCCGGGAATTCGCTGACCAGAATAGGGAGCAATTCCGTTCCGGAGATATGGGGCATCGTCAGGTCCAGGACTATCGTCGACACCTTTTTTTCTTTCAGAAACGGGATCAGCTGACGGCTGTCCTGAAGCGTCTCTACATTATGGATACCATCGCAGGCAAGCGCCATCCTGGTGAGATCGAGAATTTCCCTTTCATCGTCCACCAGCAGTATGGGATAATAATTTATTTTCTTGGATTCCATAATAGCTCCATTACCGTTGCGGCCATTTCCCCTGATTGTGCATCCGACCAGTCGACGCTACTCCACCGGCAGTTTTATAATCGCGGTGGTTCCCATTCCCGGTTCCGAATCAAACTCCAGAACACCCCGGTGGTCCTTGACGATGACGTTGGAAATGGCCAGACCCAGGCCTGTTCCGCCGTTTTCCAGCTTGGTGGAAAAGAACGGCTCGAAAAGCCGGTTTTTTGCTTCGACAGGCATCCCTGTTCCGTTGTCGCTTACTTTGATTACCGCTTCCCCGGCAGATTCATCAAATAAGGTTTCGACCCGGACCGACTTATCCCTGTCCGGAAGCGCCTGAAGAGCATTCATGATGAGATTTATTACAACTTGTTCCAGTTGCTGGGAATTCCCCCTGACATTCGGCGCTGTCTCGATCAGATCTAGCTTGAAATGATCGGTATGCATCTTGATCTGATTGCTTAGAATGGAAGCCGATATTGAGACGATCCGGTTTATATCGACCTGCATCGACATATCCGCTTTCCCCTTTTGCACGAATTCCCGCAGGTTCTTGATGATGCCTTCGATTCTGCGGGAGCTTTCCGTGATCCCGGAGAGAAGCTGGGGAAATGATTCCCTCATTTGCGAATAGTTTTGCCCGCCGATCACGAAATCCCCCTCCTCCCGGAAATACTGGTCGAGAACCGGGAGCAGATCGTGCCAGACCTTGGCAATCACATGAGCGGTGAACTTTATGCTGTTATTTGGATTATTGACTTCATGTGCCATGCCTGACACCATAAGCCCGAGCGAAGTCATCTTGTTCGTCTGGATCAGCTTCGCCTGGATCGCCTTCTTTTCATCTTCCGCCCGCTTCCATTCGGTGATGTCGCGGGACACGTGCACACACCCCATCAATGCGCCGTCACTCTTGCGCAGGGGGGTCACGGTTGTCCAGAAATGGCTGTCGAGCTTTGATTCATAGAATTCCGCCTCATGCTCCCGGCCGTCTTCGAGCTGTTGCAGATAGGGGCATTCGGCAATGGCCGACTCTTTGCCGTGAAAGACAAAAAAACAGTTCTTTCCCACGGCCTCTTCCTTGGTAATGTGGAAACGATCGGCAATCGCCTCGTTTATCTGGACGATCCTTTGGTCCCGGTCGATAATGGCAACGAGGTCGGTGACGGTGTCGAAGGTGCGCTCCCACTCCTCCTTGGCCTCCATCTTCTGGGCAAGCCGGAGCTGTTCCTCCAGTTGCGCCTTTTCCGCCTCTCTCCGCTCCAGGGTTTCAGCCATGGTATTGAATGCAAGCGCGACCTCGCCGATCTCATCCGCCGTTTCAATGGGGACCCTCTGGGAAAGGTCGCCCGTCCCCACGTTCCGGACCCCTTCCATCAGTCTGTTGAGGGGGTTGGTGATCCCCTTCAGCAGATTGTAGGCGCCAACGATACCCAGGGACAGAAAGAAGCCCAGAAAAAGCGCGCCGATCAGCAAGAGGTCCCTGATGCGCCGTTTCAGATTGGCTTTCTCAAGGACAACCCTGACGAGGCCGATGGTCCGGTATTCCGTCGGTTTCGGCTTATCCGAGAAATAGAGGGACTCCGTTGATGGATTAATCACTTCGGAAATTATCGGGGAGTAAAATGAAATGTCATCCCTGGTCTCAAGAATTGACGGAGATATCATCTTCCCGGGATCGGCCCCGATTCTCTTCTTAATTTCAGCGTTTTTCAGGGCGGAGTTTCCGGCTGCCCCGCCCTTGTTTACTTCGGTAAGCATCTCCCCGTCGGAGGCGTATATAGCCACGGATACGACATTATCATGCTTGGTGATCCCATCCGCGGCGGAGTGGAGCTCTTCCAAGTTTTCAGCAAAAACAGGGAGCCTGGAATTGTAGGCGAGGAGGCTTGCCAGAAGCTTTCCTTCGCTGACGAGCTGCTCCAGGTAGGTGTTGCTTTCATGCCTGACAAAGAAGATGGTGAACGAAAAAGATATGACAACGATAACGAGAGTAAAGAGGGAAAAAAGCTTGGCCTTGAAGCTTTCCCTGAGCCTGGTGAGGATATGGGGAGGAGTCATATTCCGCTCCCGGCTTGCATCAGAAGTTTTCGAGCCCGGCGAGGTTGATGCCGAGTTTTGACGCGACCTTTCTGTTGATCTTGATTACAGACTTCCTTGCTTCGGCACAGGGGATATCCGAGACACGGGTCCCGTCCAAAACCCTGTTCGCCATCTCCCCGGCCTGTTTCCCCAGATCCAAACCGTCGATATCCAGGGAAACAAGCGCTCCGGTATCCACGTACTTGCCGGCGAAAGTAACCACCGGGGTTCTGTTCTGCTGGGTGAAGAGGAGAAGGAACTCAAACGTCTCAGGGGTCACGACGGTCGAGTCGGGGAGCATCCAGAAGAGATTGAAGGAACCTTTCATCCCGGCGAGGATCTCCGGAACTTCTTTCGGATTATGAACTTCTCTCGCCGTTATTTCTATCCCTCTGGATCTGGCAGTCTGCTGGATCTTTTTAACGAAACCGCCGCTCTGCGCGGGATCGTAGAGGATGCCGACCCGCATTTTCGGCAGACGCAGACTTTCCATCAGGCTCAGGTACTTTGACGGCGGGATATTCATATCTACCCCGGAGACGTTTTTTGCATCCCCCATTATCTTTTCCGGATTCAGCACCATCATATAAACGATCGGGATGTCCCTGATCCGTTTCACACTTTTGAGCGCATCCGCGCCTATGGCCAGGATGAGCCGGGGCCGCTCCTCGCGGACAAGCCTGACCATATCGGCGCCGGCCGCATCGGCAATCACGACCGTCTTTGTGTCGGACTTGCAGACGTTCCTGAAGCCGCGCAAGGCGTCGTCGAACGGTTTCACATGCAGACTCTGGATAACCAGGACGTCGCTTGCGAAAGCGTTAGCAGCCGCGAAGAGGAGGCTGATCAGAAATGTGAGGAACAGTGTTCTCAATAGTTCTGCCTTAAAACTACAGGTGCTTAGACTGTCCTTCTAAAATTCAAACTTTATCCCGCCTTCAAACCATCTAGGGGCGTTCTTGAATGCGTCGAAACTATACTGCGCGCCGTTGAAGAGGTTGTGGGTGTTGAAAAAGAGCTCCAGCGTCGTGTCATGATAATTGAGGACCCTTTTCGACAGGTTAAGGTCCCAGATTATAGTCTTGTCTTTGGCATTCCTGTCGGAAGAAGCGTTAGACAAGACGTAGCGGCCGAGAAGCGCACCCCTGAAGGAGTGCCGCACATCGTTGTAGTGAAGCCCGAGTTTCAATATTTGCGTGGGGATGTTCTGTATTGTTTCGCCGGTATCCCGGTCTTTAGCGTCTATAAAGGTGTAACCGGCGGAGAGGGAGGTGTTGAAGACCGGCACCGACTTACCCTCCACCTCGAAGCCCTGTTTCAGTTGTTTCTTGAGAATGGTATTGCCGTTATCATCAAAAATCTGGACATCGGACAGTTGGTTCCAGAAGAAGGTCCCCTTGAGCCAGAGATAAGGGATATAGGTCGTCTCCACCCCGGCCTGGACGGTCGTCACCTTCTGCTTGGTCGCGTCGGGGGCCAGAATGGGGAGGCTGTAGCCGCTGGCTGCGTAGGTGCGCAGGGTGATCTTGTCGGTGGGATTCCAGGCAATCCCCAGACTGGGGCTGAAGAAATCCCTCACCGGCCTCATCCGGTCGTATCGGATACCAGGAGTCACAGCAAAATCACCTAATGCAAGGGTGTCGTTCAGGAAAAGACCGTATTTGTCACTGAAGAGCTTTGTCGTATCGCTCGACACGCTTTGAGATTCTGCAAAAGTATCCAGGTAGTCGTAATCCGCGCCCGCGGCAAGGGTGTTCAGCCCCCCCCGCCAAGTCACCTTGGCGCTCCCGCCGTAGGTTGTCTCGCGGCTTTTGACTTCAAACGTAAACGGGTCGTCGGCATTCACGGAGTTCCCGATATCATCGGTCTTCAGGTATCGCGTGCGGAGGGAGAGGTCGAGGTCGATTTTGTCACTGATGGGGTAGTTGAAGGAAAGGGTGGATAAAAATTTCTGCTGACGAAGCCTGTCCAAAAAGCCGAACGAAGTAGCCAGGTCACCGTCCCCCATGACCCCGCGGTCGTAGGCGATGGTGAACTGAAGGCTCCCTTGCGTGGGAAACTCCCAGCGAAGCTTGGCGTAGATGTCGTTCAGGTCGACCACGGTGTTACGGCGGAAACCGTCGGATCTGAGATTCCCGGCGAATAGATAGTAGCCAAGCGGGCCGACAGTGCCGGAGAGTTCTCCCCAGCTGTCCCTGGTCCCCCTCTCCCCGCCGGAGAAGGAAGCCGCACCCCCTATTTTCTTCCCTTCAAGCGGTGATTTGGTGACGATGTTGACGACCGCACCGAGGGCCGAACCCCAGGATGATGAGCCGGGACCCTTGACGATCTCGATCCGCTCGATGTTCTGAATGGGGATCCCACGGAGATCTACGAATTGGGTCCCCATTTGATTCAGGGTGACCCCGTCCAGCATTATCAGGATATGCCCTCCAGTAGAAGAGGCACCCCATATAAAGAAGTCATTATTCGTTCCCGGCCCCCCCTGGTCAGATGCCTGGATGCCGGGGACGTTTGCGAAGACGTCCACCAGGGTGTGGGCCCCCATCATCTCTATCTCTTTTGCTGTGATGATGGTGATGTTTTCGGCGGCCTGGGAGAGGGGCTTGGGGTTGCGGGTGGCGGTCACCACCAGATCGTTCGGCTCGTAGTACATGCCGAGAGTCTGCATGTCCTCGTCCGATGCGGCTATGGCTGGCCCATGGAGAGATGCCAGAAACAGAAGAGTTGGGAGGAATATGAATAAGGCTTTTTGAAAGAAACCGTGAGGCATTTAGACCTTTACGTCCCTTCAAGGCGAGATGAATTATTTTCAGTCTAGAAAATAATTATATTTTACTAAATAACATGACAGGTGTATAGTAG
>JBGQDJ010000012.1:0-17198 GCA_041495805.1 Geobacteraceae bacterium | reverse complement strand
TGGCATGGAACTGCAACTCCTTCCAGTTCTCCATGGTGTTATCCAGCCGCCACTGGCTTCCCGCCAGATAGGCCAGGTTCCCTTCGCCATCCAGGTAAAGTTGCATCTTTTCCTTTTTTTCAAACTCCTCCAGCTTTTTCTTTTCTCCGGTCACCCAGCGGGCAGTGACGTAGCTTACAGGCTCGTAGACGGCCTTTACCCCGTATTCGAATTCGAGACGGTGCATGACCACGTCGAACTGGAGGAGCCCCACGGCGCCCACGATCCACTCAGCTCCCATCAGGGGGCGGAAGACCTGGGTGGTCCCCTCCTCGGCCAACTGCACGAGCCCCTTTTCCAGGGCCTTGGATTTAAGCGGGTTGAGGATCCTCACCTTGCGGAAGTGTTCCGGCGCGAAGTTGGGGATGCCGGTAAACTTAAGCTCTTCCCCTTGGGTAAATGTGTCACCAATCTTGATGGTGCCGTGGTTGTGGATGCCGATGATGTCGCCGGGATAGGCCTCATCCACATTGGTCCGGTCCTGGGCCATGAAGATAGTGGCGTTGCTGATCTGCACCTCGCGACCGAGCCTCAGGTGTCGAACCTTCATCCCGCGGGTGAATTTGCCCGAGCAGATGCGGAAGAATGCGATACGGTCACGGTGGGCCGGGTCCATGTTTGCCTGGATCTTGAAAGTAAAACCGGTGAAAGGCTCTTCATAAGGTGAGACCGGACGGATATCCGTCTCGCGCGGCAGTGGCGCCGGGGCATTGGAGACAAAAGTGTCGAGGAGCTGCTGAACGCCGAAGGTATTGATGGCGCTGCCGAAAAATACCGGGGTCTGGAGGCCGGCAAGATATGCCTCCTCTTTGAAGGGATGGGCAGCCCCCTCCAGGAGCTCCACGTCGTTACGGAGTTCATCCACCTGGGAGCCCAAGAGTTCATCCAGGCGGGGATCGTCAAGGCCCTGGACAGTGACGATGCGGCCCGTCCCTTTTTCCGCTCCCGGATCGAAAAATGTGATTTCTTTTGTGTAGAGGTGATAGGTGCCGCGAAAGCGCTTCCCCATACCGATCGGCCAGGTCATGGGTGCACACTGGATTTTGAGATTGCTCTCGATGTCGTCCAACAGGTCGATCGGTTCGCGCCCTTCCCTGTCGAGCTTGTTGATAAATGTCATGATCGGTGTGTGGCGCAGACGGCAGACCTCCAGGAGTTTCTTCGTCTGGCTCTCCACCCCCTTGACCGAGTCGATCACCATCAGGACGGAGTCGACGGCGGTCAACACCCGGTAGGTGTCTTCGGAAAAGTCGTTGTGGCCAGGGGTGTCGAGGAGGTTTATCTCGTAGCCGTTGTAGTTGAACTTCATCACCGAAGAGGTGACCGAAATGCCACGCTGCTTCTCCATTTCCATCCAGTCGGAGGTTGCGTGGCGGGCGCTTTTTCTCGCCCTTACCTCCCCTGCCTGCTGTATGGCCCCGCCGAAGAGGAGGAGCTTCTCGGTGATGGTCGTCTTGCCGGCGTCAGGGTGGCTGATGATTGCAAAGGTGCGCCGGCAGTCGATTTCCTGCTTATTATGTTTCTTCACATACACTCCAGGGTCACTTGCTATTTTGATGATCCGAGACAAACGAAAGGCGAAGATGGGTATCTTCGCCCTCCGAAGTACATGATTAATTTAACACTTTTGTGGAAATAAGGGCAACATAATTATCACGGGATTATATGCATATGGCCACTAACTGCTTGACTTGCCGGGTGATCCGGGTTATTTTGCTGTTTCTTTCGGGTTACCGCTCTGATGTAAGTCCCGTTTAACATACCAGCTTTAAACCGTTTCCAGGATTTGTGCAGCCTGCTGTTTCCTAGCACTCAATGGAGGAATTTACTGTATGACAAAGATGTTCAAGGTGGCTCTCCTGCCGGGAGACGGAATCGGGCCGGAGGTGATGGCCCAGGCGCTCCGTGTTCTGGACGTTATTGAAATAAAATACAATGTACGTTTCGAGCGGACCCATGCAAATGTGGGTGGAGCCGGCATCGACAACGAGGGGAAGGCCCTTCCTGATAGAACGGTGGATATCTGTAAAGCAGCCGACGCCATCCTCTTCGGTTCCGTCGGCGGTCCCAAGTGGGAAGGCCTCCCTCCAGATGAGCGGCCGGAACGGGGTGCGCTTCTGCCACTTCGGCAGATTTTCGGCCTTTACGCCAATCTCCGTCCGGCCATCATCTTCCCCTCCATGACCTCCGCATCTGCGCTCAAGGAGGAGATTGTCGCGGGAGGGTTCAATGTCCTGGTCGTCCGCGAACTGACCGGAGGGATCTATTTTACCCAGCCGAAGGGAATTGAAGGGGAAGGGCGAAATCGCATCGGCATCGACACCCTCCACTACAGCGTACCGGAGATCGAGCGGATCGCCCACGTGGCGTTTATTGCGGCCCGTGGGAGGAGCAAAAAGGTCTGCTCCGTCGACAAGGCCAATGTCCTCTCCTCTTCGGTCCTATGGCGCGAGATAGTCACAGGAATAGGGAAGGAATACCCGGATGTGGAGCTCTCCCACATGTATGTGGACAACGCCGCCATGCAGCTGGTCCGCTGGCCTAAACAGTTCGATGTCATTCTCTGCGAGAATATGTTCGGAGACATACTGTCCGACGAAGCGGCCATGCTGACCGGCTCCCTCGGAATGCTCCCTTCTTCCTCGCTTGCCGAGGGGACATTTGGCATGTACGAGCCGTCAGGCGGCTCGGCGCCGGACATCGCCGGTCAGGGGATCGCCAACCCGATAGCCCAGATCCTCTCAGCCGCGATGATGCTTCGCTACTCCTTCGCCATGGAGGAGGCGGCTGATCTCATCGACAATGCGGTGGAGAAGGTCCTCGACCTGGGGTACCGGACCCGGGACATCTATCAACAGAGAGATGGGGAGAAGCTGGTTAATACGAAAGAGATGGGCGACGCCATAGTAAGGCGGATAGAGGCATAGGGTTGGCGGGGTCTCAACTTCCTTCCAGTTTCCGCTTGACTTGCGAACGGTTCACGGATATTTTAGAGCACACTAATTTCTCAGTTTTTGCATTGATACGTTTCAAGTTTAAATTTGCTTTAAAGTCTCTTCGATACAACCCCGATTAACATATTTGTCACCGGTTAGTGCCGCTTTAGGACTTACGATGCGCGGAAGTTTCAGAAAAATTTGTCTTGCTTCCGCGTTGCTGCTCCTCGCCTGCTCCCTCTCACCGGCCATGGCAGCGTCCGACGAAGATCTGCAAACCCTCAACATGTATTACGAGGCGGACGACCTGGTCGTATCCGCCACCAGGAACCCGAAACCCCTCTCCCAGGCCGCCGAGAACATCACAGTCATCACCGCATCCGAAATCGAGATGATGGGCGCTCACACCCTTGTGGACGTCCTCGCCACAGTCCCCGGCATTCAGGCATCCGATATGGGGGGACCCGGCCTGTTCAATGAATTTTCCATTCAGGGGGCTAACGCAAACCATATCCTGGTCATGCTGGACGGGGTAACACTGAATTTGTTGGGCACCCCTTTCGTCGACATCTCCGGTTTCCCTCTTCAGAACATCGAAAGAATCGAGATCGTAAAGGGTCCCGGTTCCTCATCCTGGGGTTCGGCCCTTGGCGCGGTCATCAACATAGTCACAAAGTCACCTTTGGAGGGGAAGAAGGTAGGGGGGAATCTCTCCTTCTTCGGCGGGGAGAAGTGGACCAGGGACAGCCGGGGAGAGGTGTCGGGAACTGTTGGCCCGATCGGCTACTATCTATATGCCGGAAACCTAAGATCAGATGGTTTACGTCCCAACACCGCTGTCGACCAGAACGATATCTACGCCAAACTACGTTGGGATCTCCCGAAAAAAGGGTATCTGCAATTCTCCATCGCCTACGACAGAGGGAGCGCCAGAGAAGGCGATGCTCCTAATCCTGACTATCTGTATAGATTTCAAAGACGCAATTTCTTCTCTACCCTCGCCTTCAACTATCCGGTCACAGACAAGATCGACCTCGACCTCTCCCTGCGCACGACATACAAAAAGTTTTATGATTTCAGGATCAGCGCCCCCCTCTCCGGAGACGAGGCACATGAGACAAGCGACGGTGGGAGTGCAAAGCTGACCTGGAGGGAGGGAACGCACTTCATCACGAACACCTTAGCCGCGGGTGTCGATTATGACCATCTGGATGTCGAGGACTTTACCTTTCATGTTTTCAGCGACAAATACGGGATCTTCCTTAATGACACCCTGGCCATCGGCGATGTCAGCGGCTCCCTCGGCATCCGGTACGACAGAATGAGACCGGTTGGGGACTTCTACAGCCCAAGCCTGGGTATTGCCTGGAACCCGACCGACAAAATCACTCTGCGCACCTACGGGGCGCACGGCTACAGCCTCCCTCTCATCTGCCCTGTCCGCAATGCCAACGCCACCCATCAAAAGGTGACAACCGTACAGGCAGGGGTGGAAACGACCCATATCCCATGGCTCTGGCTCAAGACCACTTTTTTCATAAACTGGCTCTCCGATGTCCAGGTATATGACTCAACGCTCCACAAGGTCATTTTCAGGAACCAGATGAAACAGGGGGTTGAGGTTGAGGGTAAGACAGTCCCGGTCTTTTATACCTACCTCTCTGCCGGATATACCTTTATCGACTCGAAAGACGGTGAGAGCGGCGCAACCCTTCGGAACATACCGCGTCAGCTTGTGAAGTTGGGGCTTCATTACGACGATGAACGGCATTCGTTCAGGGGGTCGCTCCTCGGACGCTATGGCTGGTTAAACTCATCTGCATCCCTTAACGGAAAATACAGCGCCATTATCTGGGACCTCAACCTGGAAAAAAAGCTGTTTACTGGGCATGACACGGCGATTGAGCTCTTTTTCAGCACCCATAACCTCTTTAACGGCGCCCAATATAATTATGAATTTATGCAGAACGCCCGCAGATGGTTCGAAGGCGGGATAAAGTTTGAATTTTGATGTTATAAGGCAGGGCCTTTGAGAATTTTGTTCATCACATTTTTAATCAGCCTCCTTTTCTCGGCTGTTAACGCTTTCGCCGGCAACATACTGGTTCTCCAGAGTATGCGTGTGAAACCGTTCGACGATGCCTTGCGCGGTTTTAAAAGCGTCTGCAAAGGAGAGTCTAAAACCGTTGTGGTTGGTGATGCGCAAGGAACCGATTTCGTCGCTATGGCTCGCAAGGAGCGTACCGAACTCATTCTCGCCATTGGCTCCGAAGCCCTCAACAGGGTGAAAAATATCAGGGATATACCGATAATCTATTCCATGGTGCTGAATCCGGAGAAGATCATAGGGGGCGCGAAAAACTTTACCGGCGTAAATATGAATATCTCCCCGGATAATTACCTGAGTATGCTTGAAAAGCTGAATCTTTCAAAATTTAAGATCGGGATATTATATGATCCGGCGAAGAGCGGCAATATCGTCAAAAAGATTCAGCAGACAGCCAGATCAAGGAAAATAGAAATAACCGCAAGAGAGGTCCGTCATTCGAAAGACGTGCCGGCACTGCTCGCTGAGATGAGAGGCTCCTGCGACCTCTTCTGGATGCTTCCTGATACAACGGTTGTAACGCCCGAGACAGTCGAGTTCATTCTCCTCTTTTCCCAACAGAACATGAAGCCCGTAATCACATTTGCCGGCAAGTACGTGGATACCGGGGCAATGGTTTCCCTTGAGATCGACGGATTCGATCTGGGGAAACAGGCAGGGGAGATGGCGAACATGGTTCTTGGCGGGACTGCCGTTTCGGATATACACGATACCGATGCCAGGAAGTCGGTTATGCGGATCAACCGCAAGGTCGCGGCAAAACTCGGCATTAATATTAATGGTATTGATACGCCAAATTTAACAAACTGAATCTGAACCTATTTTCTGCGCTCATCCCCCATCTATAAGGATCATCCCCGGCACTCATGGTGAATCCAGGCAAAGTGACCGGTTCCCATTCATAACCCTTCCCTTTTTTCCCGCTGAGATGATACATTAATATAAACAGTCATCCAGATTTGAAAATATGCATGAGCTATGTTAATCGATACCCATTGCCATCTTGACGACCCCACCCTATCGGACCGGCTGCCGAATGTTATTGAAGATGCACGACTGGCAGGTATCTACCGGTTTGTCGTCCCCGGGGTAGGACCTGACGGCTGGGGGAAGATAGCCGCTCTGGCCGATGCAAAGGAGGAGATATTCTCCGCGTTCGGCCTCCATCCGATGCATGCCGATCTTTATGGGGAAGAGATTTTGGCAAGTCTTGCGCATCATGCGGAGAAGGCCGTGGCAATCGGTGAGATCGGACTCGATTACCTGTTGCCCGAGGTCCCCCGCGAGCAGCAAATGACGGCATTTCGCGGCCAATTGCGGCTGGCTGTGAAAATGAGGTTACCGATTCTTATCCATTGCCGCCGCGCCTTCAAGGACTTACTTCGAATCCTTCGTGAAGAGGAGACGGAAAAGGTGGGTGGGATAATGCACGCCTTTTCCGGAAGCACAGAAGTTGCCAGGGAATGCATCCGTCTGGGATTCGCGATCTCAGTCGCCGGACCGGTCACCTACCGGAACGCGGTCAGGCCGCTAGAACTGGTGAGGAACATTCCGCTGGAACATCTTGTCCTGGAGACCGATGCCCCGGACATGACACCCGAGCCTTTTCGTGGAAATCCCAACGAACCGGCATACCTTGTTGAAACGGCGAAAAAAGTGGCGGAGATCAAGGGTGTCTGTTTGGAAGAGGTAGCTGCCGTCACAACAAGCAATGCCGAGCGGCTGCTTCGTCTGTAAGATCAATCCATTTAATGGAGTCGATATATGTCCCCGCTGCACCGCTTTTCCCGTAACGAACTCCTGATCGGCCCGGAAGGGGTCAGGAAGCTGAAAAATGCCACAGTGGCGGTGTTCGGCCTTGGAGGTGTCGGCGGCCACGCAGCCGAGGCCCTCTGCCGCGCAGGTATCGGCAGGATCATCATAGTTGATTTTGACGATATCTGCCTTACCAATGTGAACCGGCAGATCCATGCCATGGACGGCACAATCGGCAAGTCCAAGGTCATGGTAATGGCTGAAAGGATGAGGCTTATCAATCCACAGGCCCATATCATCCCCTACAAGGATTTTTATTCCGCCGAAAACAGCGATTTTCTACTCTCCACGGATTATGATTACGTTATTGACGCTATCGACCATATCACCAGCAAACTCCATCTCATAAAAAGCTGCCGTGAGAGGGGTATACAGATTGTCTCCAGCATGGGGGCCGCCGCTAAGCTCGATCCCACAAAGATCGGGGTGGCGGATATCTCCGAAACCCACAAATGCCGGATGGCACGTTCGGTGCGGAAGCTGTTGAAGAAGCAGGGTATTGAAAAAGGTGTCAAGGTAGTCTTCTCGACCGAGGAATACCGTGAACAGGAGGTGAAGGATGGTGGATGCAAGGATAACTGCATCTGCCCCAACAGGGAAGACCAGCGGTTTTCCTGCGAACACCGGCGGGTGATCCTCGGAAGCATATCTTTCATCCCTCCCATCTTCGGGCTGACAATGGCGGGTGTAGTTGTAAACGATCTGCTTTCGGGCAAAACAACATCGGCTGATTGATCTGGGCGAAATACCCTTTATAATTGAAATCAGATTTATTCCTTTTATGGACGGATAGGAGGATTTCACATGGGAAAAGAATATACGCTACAGGAAGCTTTGAAGTTGGCTGTCCAGGCGGAAAAGGACAGCATGGATTTCTATCGGCGCGCGGCATCGGTAACCAGTAACAAGCGGGCGAAGAGGGTTTTCGATCTGCTAGCAAATGAAGAGGTGGGGCATCTGAAAGCGTTTTTCGATCTCTACAAAGGTGGAGATTTCGGCAACGACCTGAAGAAATACATGGAAACCCCTCCGGACATGAAAAATGCGACTTTTCATCAGTTGGAAAAGGCCATTGACGAAAACACCCATGAGCAGAAGGCCCTGGAGATTGCCCTCAAGGAAGAAAAGTCGTGTATAGAGCAATACTCAATACTCGTCCAGGATATAATAGACCCGCTGGTAAGGGGGATATTCAATCGGGTCATCAAAGAGACCCAGAAGCATTATGACATGATCGAGGAAGAGTATCGGCATGTGATGAAAATGGTGCATGAATCCGACCAGAACATCTATGTAAGGGAATAATGATGGCCGGAAAATATTTCGTAATCATTTCTATTTGGACAGCCATTTTTTTACCGTCGGTGGTCCCGGCCCAGGTGGACACCAGAAGGATAAAGCAACAAGTGGAAGCATCCAGGGTAATCGAGGAGAAGTGCCTTATCTGTCACAACCGGCAACTGATCGATGAGGCGATAAAAGAGAAGCAGGAAATGGATCAGGTATTGCGACGAATGGAAAAGAAGGGGGTTGTCCTGACCGGAAAGGAACGTCGAGTAATGGGCCATTTCTGGGATCAGAAGCTGTTTCGGTCTGAAAAAACAGATGGTATGCCAAGTCATTAATAGGACTATTATTCACTGTTGTAAAGAGCGGCCGGGTTGATTATCCGGCCGTTCTTTTTGATCCTATGTTTTGGACGGACAAACTGCTACAAAACCAATATCAAGAGCGTCGAATAATACCGATTAGTCCATCTGGTATGAAATTGCCGGCCTACCTTTTTGCGGTAAGGAGCAATCCGTTTCCTGTCATCAATACCCGGCAGTTGGAAAAACCGCACCTCTTCAGGCGAAAAAGGACGGAAGGTGCCGCAAAAGCAAGACAGCCAGGGAAGAGGAGATTAACCTTACCCAATCGGTCTGCCGCGCGGTTGAAATCTGCCAGATAATACCTGATATCTCCCCGTGTCAAGGCAACATGCGGAATCCGCGACATTGGTTGATCACCGGTGGGTTGCCCGCAGCTATCCCGGCAAGGGGGAAAAAGAGCGTAGCCAGTTACCAGGGCCGACAGGTAAAAGCTTCTGAACAGGTTCCATCTCCCACGGGAGAGGGATTCAGAAAACTCCTTACCTGTCACCATTCACTCGGCAGTTGCGACCAGAGAATGCTTCGTTCGATAAATTCGGAGATTTGTTCGGCAACCTTTTTGTCAAGATTTTCGAACTCCACGCCAAATCCGGCAGGCAGCTGCCAGTTGCGCCGCACCTTTTCGCCGTTGATCCATATCACCCGCGCTCCGGTTTCGATGGTCCCGGCGCCGCTCACCGGCAGAACAAACTTCAACATCAGTAGTTCACCGATTTTCACCTCGTAATGGCTCCCGACAAAGATTCCCTTGAGTGCGATATCTTCCAGGGTTCCACAAAAAACATTCCCTTCGGTGTGGCAGTTCACAATGGCACGGCACGGGATACGTTCCTCTCGCCGGTCGATCAGCGCCAGCATGGATCTCCCCACCGCAATGAATTCACGTCGGTCGATCGGTTTTTCAAGAAACGCGTCGCAACCGGCAGCCCGGCACAACTCCATCTTCTGTTCGATAGGGGGAGCCATAAGCACAACCCTAATCATAGCCAATAAAGGATCTTCCTTGATGGCGCGGCAGCACGCGGCGCCGTCCATTCCGGGAAGGTCGAGTTCCATGTAGATCAGGTCGGGGCGGAGCTTGCGGGCAACCTCAAGGACCTGGCTGCCGTTTCCTGCGGTAAACACCTTTACCGGTAGTTTCCGAAGCAATTCCTGTTCGATTTCGAGACTGACATTCGAGTTAGCAACCAGGAGGACCTTTTTGTTCATGAATGCTCCTATGTCGTCTTCCGTGGGGATTGGAGAATAGATAATTTCCAGTTGGCACTGCAAGGTTACATCAATTGCGTCTGACAGTTTTTCTGATAAAAAAAGGCCGCCCCAACTGGAAGCGGCCTTATCACCTTTTCAATTCATTCTACAAAGCTCTTAAGCTTTTTGCTGCGGCTTGGATGCCGGAGCTTTCTGAGGGCCTTCGCCTCGATCTGCCGTATCCTCTCACGGGTAACTTCAAAGTCCTGCCCCACTTCCTCAAGGGTATGGTCGCTCTTTTCACCGATGCCGAAGCGCATGCGCAACACCTTTTCCTCTCGGGGGGTCAGGGTGGCGAGGACCCGTGAGGTCTGTTCTGAGAGATTGGCCTTGATCACTGCTTCCAGGGGAGAAACAACCCCCTTGTCCTCGATGAAATCACCAAGATGGGAATCTTCCTCTTCTCCGATGGGGGTCTCTAGGGAAATCGGCTCCTTGGCGATCTTCAGCACCTTTCGCACCTTGTCCAAGGGGAGACTCATCCGTTCGGCGATCTCCTCAGGGGAAGGTTCGCGTCCAACTTCCTGGACAAGTTGGCGGCTGGTGCGGATCAGCTTGTTGATCGTCTCGATCATATGGACTGGGATGCGGATCGTTCTTGCCTGGTCGGCAATAGCCCTGGTGATGGCCTGGCGGATCCACCAGGTTGCGTATGTGGAAAACTTGTAACCGCGCTGGTATTCGAATTTATCCACAGCTTTCATCAGGCCGATGTTCCCCTCCTGAATGAGGTCGAGAAACTGCAGCCCGCGATTGGTGTATTTCTTTGCTATGGAAACCACCAGCCGCAGGTTCGCTTCCACCAGTTCGGACTTGGCCTCCTTGGCCTTGCTTTCCCCCTCCTCAATGGCCAGAAGTGCCTTAGAAAGACCGGTAGCCCTGAAACCGGACTCCTGTTCCACTTTCAGCATTTTTTTCTCGGCACTTTTTAATCTCTTTTCGAATTTTACAGCCTGCTCAGGGAGCAGGTTCAATTTTTTCAGAACCTTCTTTTCTTCAGCGGGGCTCCTATGCATCCTTTCGAAGAGTTCTGAAAGTTCAGCTGAGGAAGAGCCGCTCTCATCCTCAATCTCATTGATCTCCAGCAGAAGCTTCTCCACTTTGAACGAAAGTTCCTTGAGCCGATAGGCGATCTTCTCGATATGGCGGTCCTTGAGGCGGAGGGATTTGAGGAGTTCAGCCATTTTCCCCTTCACCGTCTGCTGCTCCTTGACCAGCTTGCCGCGTGCTGAAGCCGACAGCGATTCGGTTTCAAGAAGTTTATTGATCTCTTCCGTTCTGGCGTCATACTCCTCAATCTCGGCGATGACTGCAAGTAGTCTGGTCTTCTGGACATCTTCCTCATCCTCTTCCAGCTCTTCCTCTTCGACCTCCTTGCTGATCTCGGCAGCGGTGATCTGGAATTTTTTCAGACGTTCACCAAGAGAGACGACCTCCTTCACGGTAATCGGGGTATTTAAAATAACGCTCGCCATCTCTTTTTCCCCCTCCTCGATCCGCTTGGCGATTTCAACTTCGCCTTCACGGGTAAGAAGGGAGACAGAACCCATTTCCCGGAGATACATGCGGACCGGGTCGCTGGTACGGCCAAGCGTTCCAGGTTCGAACTCCATTTCCTCCTGTTCGCCCTCGCTCTCCTCGTCTTCTTCCAGGTCCAGCTTGATCTTGGGGATCTTCACCTTCTGGGCTGAATCCACTATCTCTATGTCCATCTCCCCGAACATGCTCATCACATCGTCGATCTGTTCGGATGATACGATATCGGGAGGAAGAAGATCGTTGACTTCGTCGTAGGTAAGAAATCCCTTCTCTTTTCCAAGATCGATAAGCTGCTTGACTTCGTCTAAATTCTTTTTGGCCATTCACTCCACCTCATTGTTGCTCATCTATTAATCATAATTGCGATTTTTTATTTCGCAAGGTCTCAAGAATATTTAAAATTTCCATGTATCGTTCCGAGTCTGAATCGAGAGCTGCCATCTCCCGTATAAGCGCTTTGGAATTCTGTTCTTTCAGCAACGCGCGCTCACGTGTCAACCGACACTGATCGAATGCCTTGTGGGCATCGATCTCTTCCAGATGCACGTCATTTATAAACAGCGCGCTGAGACGGTTTCGCTCCTCAACCGATTCAATCTGTTCGAGGATCTTTGCCCAGTCTGCCTCTCCGGAAGAGACGGCCTGGTTCAGAATCGCTTCCGCAACCGATAGTAAGCCGGTCCGGAACAGCCTGTCAACCCCGTATTCCCTGACCCGGCGGGCCACCTCGGGATATTTCCCCATCAGCGCAAGAAGAAGTTCTTCGGCATTGGAGGCGCTTTTTTTGGCAATCCCGGCCGTCGACGCGGCAGACTGTCCCAAGCGTTCAAGTCCCACTTCCCTGCGCAGGTCATTTTCGTGTATCCCGAGCAGTCGCGCAATTTCCGCGACATACAGATTGCGCTGCATTCGGTCCTCGATCTGCTTGAGGCGTGGCACAAGCGTTGACAGGACGATTCGCTTCCCCTCAACGCTACCCGTCTCGTGGGCATTGATCTGGTCACGGATAAAATAGTCAAATATCGGGCGCGCCTTGCTCACACAGGATTCAAAGGCTTTTTCCCCTTCTTTGCGCAGGAAACTGTCAGGGTCCTCACCGGGCGGAAGTTCCAACACACTGGCAGGCAGGCCCCCTTCAAGAAAAAGTTCCATGGCGCGAAAGGTCGCCTTTTTGCCGGCGCTGTCCGAATCGAACAGTGTAAAGACCTTGCCCGCATAGCGCTGGAGCAGCTTCAGGTGGCCACCAGTAAGCGCCGTTCCGCAGGTGGCCACCACGTTCCTTACTCCGTATTGACAAAGGGCCAGATGATCGAAATAACCTTCGACGATAATCGCCTCGCCCCGTTCCCGCATTGACTGTTTTGCAAGGTCAATACCGAACAAAGTCTCGCTCTTGTGGTAAATGGGCGATTCCGGAGAATTTATGTATTTCGGCAGAGAATCGTCAAGCACGCGTCCGCCGAATCCAACAGGTATTCCATAGGGATCGGCGATGGTAAAAAGGAGGCGGTTTCTGAACAGGTCGTAATATCCGCCGTTCTCCCTCTTCCTGATCAGGCCCAGTTTTTCAGCTGTTTCAAGGGGAGCTCTCTTCTTTTCCAGATGTCTTGACAGTGCATCCCATTTATCGGGAGCAAAACCGAGCCTGTATGTCTCGGAGGTCTCTCCATCCACTCCGCGCCGCTCAAGATAAATGCGCCCCGCCTCACCCGCCGGATCATCCTGGAGTATCCGCCTGTAAAAACGAACAGCAAGCTCGGTAATGCTGTAAAGGGCCTCCCTTTCATCCATCCTGCGCTTTTCAAGAGCGGTTGGAGCTCTTTCCTCGATCTCCACCCCGACACGCTTTGCCAGGAACTTGACCGCCTCGGGAAAGGTCAGCCCCTCCATTTTCATGATGAAGGAAAAAACATTGCCGCCGACGCCGCAGCCGAAACAGTGGAATATCGCCCTTGCGGGATTTACATTGAAAGAGGGGGTCTTTTCCCCATGGAACGGACATATCCCCTGATAATTCGCGCCCGATTTCCTGAGGCTTACATAATCGGCGACCACATCCAGGATTGCCGCCCTTTCCCTGACCTCCTGAACCTTATCGTCCGCTATCATCGACATCTTGAATTATGCCTTCTCAGGGAGTTCAGTTCAATCCGATTTGCCCAATGGCCGGGGATTTCCGGCTTTTGCCTCCCAACCGGAGATTATCTCCCCACCTGTCGCTATGAATGGCCGTGCAGTCCTGGAACGTGACACCCACCCCTTCACCTTTTCCGGAACCGGCTTGGAGGCGCTGAAATATAGTACCATACAGAGAAGCAAAGCCCCTTCCAGCAGCCCGAAGAAAATCCCGCCTATACGGTTGAGCCAGCCAAGCAGCATGATCTTGCAGACAACCGTGAGAAGATACCCAAACAGATAGAAAAGCAGGCCCAGGAGAATGAAAATGACGATGAAGGAGAGGACAAGCCCTATGCCATGAGGAAGGTGAATTAACGGCTTTATTGCTTCAGCCAGAAAATGATCGTACTTAAAGGCGGCCCAGCCGCCCACCAGGAGGCCCAGGAGAGAACAGGCCTCTTTAACGAAACCTTTCAAAAAGCCCTTGATCACAAAAAGGAGTAAAACGGCCCAGATAAGGATGTCTACGAAGTTCATGCCTTGCACCCTCAGACCTATAAAACAAAGTAGGGGCAATCACAGGAATCGCCCCCACCTTATCATAAAATTATCGTAACTGTATTAAACAGTGGTGCAATCAAGTTACACTCTTTGGCGGCATATAGCCGCGTTTATATCGCCAAAAAAAAAGCGACGTCCTGCCCTCATTTATGCAGCAGCTTATTGAGACATCCGGCGCCGGAACTCAGGACAGTTTCTCCCTGACCAGCTCAGCCACGACTTTGCCATCGGCACGCCCCGATACCTGAGACGCCAGGGCCTTCATAACCTTACCCAGGTCCTTGCTCCCTTGTGCTCCACATTCGGCAATGGCCTTCAGCACCAAATCTTCAATCTCGGCACGCTCCAGCTGTGGCGGTAGAAATCCCAGGAGCATGGCTAGCTCCTTTTCTTCCTTTTCAACCAGATCAATCCTTCCACCTTCCTGGAAAAGCCTGATCGATTCCCTTCGCTGCTTGATCATTGAGGCAATAACCTCGATGATCTCGCTGTCTTCAAATTCACGTCTCAGCTCAATTTCACGATTTTTTATTGCCGACCGGATCAGCCGGATGGTAGAGAGCCGGAGGTCATCGCGTGACTTCATGGCTCCCTTCATCTCTTCGATCAATCGATCCCGCAATGACATGCCAACCTCATTACTCAACTATCTTGCGCTGTTTCTTCAGCGCTCTCTTGCGGGCGGCAATGGCTTTTTTCTTCCGTTTGATACTCGGTTTCTCGTAATGCTCTCTCTTTCGGACCTCTGAAAGAATTCCCGCTTTCTCGCACTGTTTCTTAAACTTTTTCAGCGCTAACTCAAAAGATTCATTCTCTTTTACCTTTATTCCCGGCATCCATATTCCCCTCCCTCCTGTATCTGGAATTTGCAAATTGTTACAAGATAAGGCCGGTTTATTTCAAGATTAAGCATCATAACATCCGCACACCTGTTGTCAAGAAATATTTGTGTCCTTTCAGCTAGTTTTACTTTTCCCGTGAACTTTTTTCATCAAGACCGGAAACACCAAAACGCCTGCGCAATTCAGCGTAAATTTCCTCCGGGTCGATACCATGAAAAGCAAGCAGTACCAGGGTATGAAAAATAAGATCAGCGGTTTCATGGACGATCTCCTGACGCTCCCCCCCCTTCCCCGCAATTATCAGCTCAGCAGCCTCTTCTCCGACCTTCTTCAGGATCTTGTCGATACCTTTGGTCATGAGGGATGCGGTATAGGAGTTCTCCGAAGGATTTGCCTTCCGTTCAAGGATGACCTTGTATACTGACTGGATGATATCATCATGCATGATAGGACCTCGTGAAGCTTTAGCAGGGAGTCTATATCTAAATTCTAACCGCCACTCCCCTGTTTTTCAGATACACCTTCGCCTCGCCGATGGTGTGCTCTCTGTAATGGAATATTGATGCGGCAAGGCAGGCGCTGGCTCCTGCCTTGACAAAACCGTCGTAAAGGTGCTCCAGTGTTCCGACCCCACCTGAAGCAATGACAGGGATGGAGACTGCATCGACAACAGCACGGGTCAAAGGAATATCATAACCGTCCTTGGTGCCGTCCCGGTCCATACTCGTGAGGAGGATCTCTCCTGCGCCGTACTCCTCCATCCGCTTCGCCCATTCCACCCCGTCGAGGCCCGTGGGGTTTCTGCCGCCATGGGTAAAGACCTCCCACCTCTCCTCACCCGGTATCTGCCGCGCGTCGATGGCCACCACAATGCACTGGGAACCGAACCGCTGCGCCGCCTCTCTCACAAAGTCAGGCCTGTGCACCGCGGCGGTGTTTATGGAAACCTTATCGGCCCCGGCGTTCAGGAGACGCCTGATATCCTCCACCGTCCGCACCCCGCCCCCCACGGTCAATGGCATGAAGGCCCGCTCCGCGGTGCGGCGGACCACGTCGATTATGATGTCCCGCTGGTCCGAGGAGGCGGTGATATCGAGGAAGGTGAGTTCATCGGCTCCCTGCCTGTCGTAGATTTCCGCAATATCTACCGGATCTCCGGCGTCGCGCAGTTCCAGGAATTTTACACCTTTTACCACCCGGCCTCCGGTCACGTCGAGGCATGGGATGATACGCTTGGTAAGCATGATTATACTCCGCTAACTGTCAAGGTTAAACAATCAACTCATTGAAGTTGAGCTTATTTTTTGTACTCACAAATACCTGGTCATCTAAATATGTACTTACCCTGCCCTGGTCAATGCCACCGCCTCGGAGAGCCTGAATGCCCCAGTATATATCGCCTTTCCGGTAATTGCCCCGGTCACGCCCGAGGATTCAATGGCCATCAAGTTTTCGATGTCCCCTAAGGACGATACCCCTCCGGAGGCGATAACCGGTATGGTGATCGCCTCTGCCAGGGCTTTCGTGGCCGCGATGTTCGGACCGGCCATCATGCCGTCGCGGCTGATGTCGGTGTAGATGATGGCGCTGACACCATACCCCTCGAACTTCCGTGCCATATCCACTGCCCTTATGTCCGTCACTTCCGCCCACCCCTGCACTGCCACCATGCCGTCTTTCGCATCAATGCCGACCACGATCTGCCCGGGAAAGAGTCGGCATGCCTCCATGACCAGTTCCGGATTCCTCTGGGCGGCAGTGCCGAGGATGGTCCTGCCGACTCCGAGTGAGAGATACGCCTCGATGGTGGTGATGTCGCGGATTCCACCTCCCAGCTGTGTCGGGATGGAAATGGATGCGACAATCGCCGCAATGGCTTCCCTGTTTTTCGGAACACCGGCAAATGCTCCGTCCAGGTCGACCATGTGCAGCAGCTCTCCCCCCTGCCGCTCCCACTCAAGGGCCTGGGCAGCAGGATTGTCACAGAAGACCGTGTCCTTCTCCATAAGCCCCTGTTCCAGCCGGACGCACTTCCCTTCTTTCAGGTCGATTGCGGGAATTACAATAAAACTCATTTCATCTCCCCGAAATTCTTGAGTATAGCAAGCCCCTTTTCCTGTGATTTTTCCGGATGGAACTGAGTGGCCACGATGTTCTCCTTCCATACGGAAGAACAGAACTCGATCCCGTAGGTGGTGGTAGTCGCCACGACGCCGACATCATCAGGTTTCACGTAGAAGGAATGGACGAAGTAGCAGTTTGTCCCCTCCTCCAACCCCGCGAATACAGGGGGGCGGCGCTTGAAGTTAAGCTGGTTCCATCCCATGTGGGGGACTTT
>JBGQDJ010000011.1:0-17722 GCA_041495805.1 Geobacteraceae bacterium | reverse complement strand
TCGCAGGAGGAACTCACTCAGGCTGAAGGGCTTGACCAGGTAGTCATCGGCCCCCTTTTCAAGCCCGGTAATACGGTCCCCTTCCGCGGATCGGGCGGTCAGTATCAGTATCGGCACCCGGGAGTCCATCGCGCGGATTTTCTCGCAAACCTCGAAGCCGTCGATGCCGGGAAGCATGATATCGAGGATAATAAGCTCGAAACGGTCGTACTGCAACCTTTCCAGCGCCTCTTCGCCGCTTTCGACGTGGCTTATCCGGAATCCGTCCTGTTCCAGGTTGAAACATATTCCGCGGGCCAGGTGGATTTCATCCTCAACGAGGAGTATATGAAGTTTTTCTTCAGCCATGTTAAATACCTTGCGGATAGCGTATAGCGATTAGCGGTTAGTTTTTTCTATACGCAACACGCTATACGCTACTTTGCCAGCGGCAGGGTTATCAGGAACGTCGTCCCTTTCCCCGCTCCTTCACTGGTGACTCTTACCCTCCCTCCGTGCTCCTTGACCACTGACTTGACAATGTAGAGCCCCAGCCCCGTGCCACGGATGTTCTCTCCAGAAAGGCGCACCCGGTAAAACATCCTGAATATTTTTTTCAGGTCTTTTGCCTCAATCCCCTTGCCGTGGTCCTGGAATGTGAGGAGACAGCGTTGTCTTCTCTTTGCAAGGCTTACCCTGATTTCCGGCGATGCCGGTGAATAGAGGCAGGCATTTTCAAAGAGGTTGCGCAGGACGGTCTCCATCCTTTCCGCATCTATAGCCGCCTTAATCCCCTCTTCCACCTCGATGGCGATGCTTCCACCTTCGGGGAGCTTGCCCCGTTTCTGCTCCATTGTCTTTGTTACCAACTGGGAAAAGTCGATGACCGGATACTGGAAGGCGCGAACCCGGTTTTCCAACTTGGCTGCCAGCAGCAGATTGTTTATGAGATTATTCAGTCGGTCGGTATCGGCAAGCATTGTGTCGAGGAACCGCTCCATCTTGTCGGGGGGAGGATTGCGGAGTTTTATTGTCTCCAGATGTAGTTGAATAGAGGCAAGGGGCGATTTCAGCTCATGGGTTACCTGGGACATGAAGCTTTTCTGTTGAACCACGAGATCGGACTGGCGTTTCCAGTAGAGAAAGATTACATAGACACCGGCAAGGACCAGGAGGAGCATGGCCAGCCCTTCCACCAGGACCGTCCATTCGATGCCGTAACCCTTCAATTCGGGCTTGTACATCTCCGCCAACTTCCGGAACGCCTTGTGGTTGCCGATGAACCAGTAGATCCAGAAGACAACCAGGAGCACCCAGACCAGTTGTATTGCGATCAGGGCGAAGAGTGGATGAAATATTTTTCTCAAAAGTTTCATGATACTTCTGTGTAACATCTAACTACTCAGTTTGCAAGGTGATTTATGGAGGGGAATGTAGTTGATTGCGGCAGGCCACATACTTGCCGCGAATAGAGTTGGATCCCGGTCAAACCCGGAATGACAATTGATGATACCCCAAGAGTTGCAAAGGGGCCGTTCATGGAAACCCTGAAAAAAGTTCTTGACAAATTCAGAGAGAGGTTGTTATCTATAAGTCCATAGATATAGTAGGGTAATAAATGATATCAAAAAAGACTAAATACGGGTTGAAAGCGATGCTCTATCTGGCCCGCAGGAATGACCGGGAACCGGTCCTGATTTCCGATCTCAGCAGGGATGAGCGGATACCGAAAAAATTCCTGGAGATGATCCTTCTTACCTTGAAAAACAACGGCATCCTCCAGAGCAGGAAAGGTAAGGGAGGGGGGTATTACCTGGGCAAGGCCTCAAGGGAGATAAGTGTGGGAAGCGTGATCAGCCGCTCGCACCGGTCCCATGCGTGAGTGAGACTGCCTATGCCAAATGCGGGGAGTGTCTTGATGAACAGACCTGCGGCATCCGATCAGTGATGAAGGACGTGCGGGACGCTATAACCAATGTACACAACGGCAGAAGAGATATGGAACGACACCGATGGCAAGATCGATATCCTGGTAGGCGGAGTGGGAACCGGCGGCACCTTGACGGGTTTCGGCGAGGTGATAAAGAAGCGCAGGCCACAATTCAAGGTGGTTGCGGCTGCAGGTCAGTTCACAGCAAAATCACACGGAGAGAAAATCCGCACAGGGGCGCACTACTCAAGTTCCCTGTGCGGATTTCCTGAATGATCATGGCGCGTTCCAATTCCCCTCTGTCAGGAGAAACGGTTTCCCTCCGTCGCGGTCCTTGTTCTGTGCCCATAGCTGAAAAATCGTGTCGCCCCATTTTTTGAGCTTTGCGAAGAAAGAATTGGTCTGGATGACATAGGCCTTTGCGGGGAGGGTCGTATGCCCTGTGCCGTTGATCTCGTCACGCAGGAACTCGATATACTCACGGCTCGTGGTCTGGTAGAAGAGTTTCACCGAGATAGCAGTAGCTCCCACGGGAACTTGAAGCGACACCTCGTCGTAGCCTCCGTTGTATTCAGCTGCGGTGAAATAGTCCACCGCCGAACTCCCTTGGTAGACCGGTTCACAGAGACGTTTCTTCGCATTTGCGATATCGAACCCCTTCGGCGGAATCCTGTTGTCCTTGTAACGTTCCGTTGCCAGGGCAAAGTGCATACTCTGCTGCTCTCCGGTGATGGAGCTGCTGAGAAGAACCTGGTAGACGAGGGGATCCAGGTAAACTTCGTTAGCCCCCAGGGGAGGACTGCTGGAGGATCCCGGAAGGCCTTTGAGGGTTCCCACTCCATAATCATAAGGGTTGATCTCGTAGATGAGCTGGTCATTGCGATACACCCCCACATTCACGAACATCCGCCGTCCTTCCGGAAAGCCGGAAATGAGCTTATGTCCCGTGTTGTTCTGTATCCGGAAAGTGAGATTTCCCCCGTTCGGGTCATAGGTCATGTCGGTTATGGATGCGGCGTTCCTAAGGACACCGCGGATTCGCGTGGCTGCCAGTTCTAGGGCACCGGAGATACTCGCGGGCTGCAGTCCCGGTTTCAACTGACCCGGCATAAGGTTTTTCCATGTCCCCTGCTCGAAGTCGAGGGTGAGCTCGCTGGCGCGATTGACAAGCAGGACCGCGTTTGCAAGGTCACGCGCTGGGTTGTCCGGAGCGATGGAGGCAAGGATACTGGTCACCCATACATTCCCGCCGGTCATGGCGTGGCACGGCACCCATGTGTTGGGGTGCTCCAGGCTCTGTTCCGGGCGTATCGGTGAATCCGGATCATTGGAACCTATGCTCCAGCGGGAACACATGTGGCAGTCCTGGCACTTGGATATCCTGTTCCCCGGCTGATCGGTTTCCCACCCGACCGGCGGGAAGGTGCGGCCGGTGTTGGGGCTGAAGTTGCCCTTGCCGGCCGCACCCCCCTCGGCGTTGTAGGCGGAGAGCCGGAATTCGGAATAGGTTCTCTCAACATGGGACCAGGCATATGCGGGAAGCGTCTCGGTTGTGAGCGGTTGACCCTGTCCCGGCCGGGTGCCGGCCTGGGCCAGATTCGCCATGACCGGGTTGGAGACGTCGTGACAGGTTGAACAGAAGAACTTCCCCTTGTGGTAGCGGCTGTAGAGCGTCTGATGTGCCTGGTTGGCGCTGCCGCTGAAGACATCCGCAAATGGTCCGCGGATGTGGGGAGCGGCGCTCACGAAATACTGGCCTCCGCCGTTTTCGTCATATAGCGGACTGGAGATGGCAAGCCCCTGGTAAAAGGGTTGCTTATTGAAAAGCATGACCAGGCTGGAGGTCCCGATATCGTACTGAAGGGTCTTAACCGCGTTCGGCTGGGAACGGAAACCAATGGCAAGCAGGGAACTGTTCTGTTCATCCCAGAGGGACGTCCACTGGTTTCCCTCCCGCAAGCCGGAAAAGGTTTCCGTGAAAAACGGGTCGCTGAGCCTGTGGCAGAATGTGCACTGGATGCCATCATAATCCTCGGCGGCCATCGCAGTGACGTTGAGTGTGCCGGAGCGTCCCTCCAGCCACCCCTTGGGGAAGTGGCAGCGGAGGCAAATATCGACGGCGTTGGGTGTACCTACAGCGTACATGGAGTCCTGGGCGGCCACGGTCAGGCAGGCGAACATGAGCGGGTCCCTTGCGGAGTTCCCCATCATCGATCCCTGCCAAGCCTTGAAGATATTGTACTCCTCGTAATCGGTCCGTCCACGGGCGTCGGGGGATGGCTTGGTCCAGTCCCTATTCCCCTTGCCGTGACAGGGATAGCAATCCGTAGAATTTCCCAGAGTTACCTGGCCCGGTTGGGTTCCAGGCATCCGCACCAGCGGGTCTTCCCGGGCCTGGAGTGCATTCGCCGAATTCGAATTATCCGACCCGGAACAGGCTGTGACCGCCATAAGCAGAGCAATACCTGTCAACACCTTGCCAACTGTTGCGAGCATATGATCTCCTCCTATTTCGTATCCCCAAGGATCATGGGGGCAACTTCACCCTTCATACGCCTTGCCGTCCCGCATCTCGATCAGCCTCCCCCCGAGCCTGGCGAGGCCGGGGTTGTGGGTCACCATGACTATGGTGAGGCCTGCGTTCCTGTTGAGCTCCTGCAGTATCTCGCCGATCTCCGCCGAGCGTTTGGTGTCAAGATTTCCGGTCGGCTCATCGGCGAGGAGGACCTCGGGTCGGTTCACCAGAGCACGGGCAATGGCCACACGCTGCATCTCCCCTCCTGAAATCTCCACCGGTCGGTGTTCCATCCGGTGCTCCATACCGAGCATCCCGAGGAGCCTCTCCACCTCCCCTTCCACACCCGGTTTGCGGTAGAAGGCGAGGGGGAGCGCAACGTTCTCCCGGACGGTGAGGGTCGGGATGAGGTAGAAGTTCTGGAAGATGTAACCGAAGACCTCCCTCCTTATCCGGGTGAGGGCTCTCTCTCCCACGATTTTACCGCCGCCGAAAATGCCTCTGCCGGCAAGATCAAGTTCCCCCTCCGAAGGGTTATCGAGACAACCGAGAAGGTTTAACAGCGTAGTCTTTCCAGACCCAGAGGGCCCCATGAAGGAGACGAACTCCCCACGTCGAATCGTGAGAGATACCCCGTCCAGTGCACGGATCTCCTCGCTTCCCCGGCGGTAGATCCTCGTCAACCCACGCGCCTCTAATGACACTCTGTCCTGAGCCGTCATCCTTCACTCCTTATCGATTCCAAGGGTCGTACCCTGCCTGCCTTCCAGGCCGGGTAAATACCGCTCAAGAGTCCCACCACAACGATGACAGTCAGTGTCAGGAGGGCGATTCGCATATCTATCGCCACGAGATCTCCACCGGGGGCATAGGGGAGAATCCTTCGCACCAGGATGTCGGAGAGCCGGGCAAAGACAAAGGCCAGTACTATTCCCCCGATACCGCCGCTGGTACAGAGGATGAGGGTCTCGGTCCATACGAGGCGGAAGATGTCACCCGGCATAGCCCCCATTGTCTTTAGGATGCCGATCTCCTGCTTCCGCTCCAGAACCGACATGAGAATGGTATTCACGACCCCGACCATGGCGATCAGCAGGGCAATGATTGCAATGGAGAGCACCATCACCCTGGCCGTAGAGATCAGCTTCATGATTGTCTGCTTGACCTGGGTAAAGCTCACTACCTGCACGTCCTGCAGCTTATACAACTCGGCCTCCAGGTTCGCACTGTCCGCGTCCTTTTTTACCTTGATGCCGATGGTGGTAATCTTGTCGATTCCGGAGATCTTCTGCAGCGTCTTCAGCGGGACGAAGATTGTTCCGTCATCCTGGGTGCCGGTCCGCTCCAGGATCCCCACTACCTTGAGCTGGACGTTCTTTTCCGGGACGAGGATCATGTCCCCCACTTCCCGCTGCTCCAGCTCGGCCGCTTCGAATCCCATTACCGCCTCGGAAGCCGCATCAGCGCGGAACCATCCACCTTGGTGGAAACGGAAGAATGGCTTCATGGCGGGGAAGGTGGCAAGATCGACACCGTAATACCCGGCGATTCCCCCGCCATTCCCCCTGTTGGGATCGAAGAACGCCTGCATCAGGATGGGGGTTACCTTATCCACTTCGGGCCTGTTCACGATGGAAACCACCATTGACTGTTCTATGTAACGGAGGCCGGTCCCCCCCTGGAGCATCATCGTGGCTGCCTCGTATGGACACCCCTTGGCCATGACCATGAGCTGGTATCCCATGTTGTCGATGTCGTGATTAAGAGCCTGCTCGTAACCGCGATTGAAGCCGAGCAGGCTCACCAGCACCCATGACGAGAGCATGATCCCGACAAGGGTGAGAAAGGTCCGTGTTTTCTTCCTGAGGAGGTTCTTGTAAGCGATCTGGAATCTGCTGATCATAGTTTCTCCCCTTCCCGCGAAAAGACGAACTCATCCATAAGGATCAGGTTTTTCTTCAGACCCCGCAATATACCGTAGAAATCCGTCTCGGTTTCAGGGGATGGGTTTTGAATCTCCGCGATCCTGCCCGAACCTTTACCGCTTGCCGGATCGTAGATGTCGAAATCCTTGACTGTAATCCCTATGAACTTCCTGCAGAATTTGGGGTCTCGAAATTTATTGGCCGTTTGTCCGCTGATCCTCTGGATGTAAAACGACTTAACCCTTCCATTCAGATCTTGGGCCATGAAGAGCTGGATACCGCCAAAACGCCCTTTCTGGTTCACGCCATGGATGTAGCCGATCTTCTTCTCCCCGGTGTATATCTCGTAAAGCGTGTAAGGAACATCGATGGGGGCATAGAGAGAGAGGTATTTCTCTCCGAGACGTTTTTCTATCTTCTTTAGGAGGGTATCACCACCCAGCTGTCTGATAGAGACATACTTTGTTTTGTAGCTGGTGGATTCCGGGAACAGACGGGGCACGTCGCGATCAGGATCGTTTAAGTCACAACCGGTTGCGGCCAGTGACGAATGTAGAGAAAAGTACAAAATCAGGAGAGCCGTGAATATGACCTGCTGAAATAATATAATAATTGGCTTCATTCATAACCCCCTGAAACTGATGCAAATGTTATGCGATTCAAAAACGAGAGAACCCTTTTATCCAAGGTTTTCCTCATGATTTTTTTATTTGATGAGTCGTCTCATGCAATTTAGAATTTGCAGAGATGGATCAATGTATCTCCCAATCACTTTTTTTGATGAGCTCAGGTTTATCGCCCTTGGAAAGCTGGACGATATAGCATCCTCTTGAAACATATCGCTGGCCGGGACCAAAACTGATTCGCTTGTACAGTGGATACTGCTGGTCCATCATAGTGCCGATAACGTCCAGGAGGTTATCACGGTAGTAATTGCCTTTCATATCTGCTAACCAAGAGATCAATAGGCGGGTCAGGGCGTCTGTAAGACGCGTTATCTTCTGTGTATTGTCTTTCAGCGGAATGTCAGCCTGTCTCAAGGTCATTTGCAGATCGGATTCAACTTTTTGTCTCCCCATTGTCGCCTTGGGGACTATGGGAGAAAATGAGAATGGATATGTTATGTAGGTAACGTCGCGGATCGGTTCTTTTAAAGTCCAAATGCCATTTCCCAGGTAGCGTGAAGAAACGAAAACCAGCTTTGGCCTTTTTTTGTTGTCGGCAATTGATTCTACCGCAGGCAAGGCCTTAATATCATCCCATACGATAAGCACGGCCGGTTTTTTCCTGGACAGCAGCTGATCCATAAGCTCTTTACTTAGTATTTTGTCAGGCGGCAATGTTATCGTCACAGGGGGCTTTTGTCCGAACTCTCTCCAGGTTTGCTGAAACCCGGTTGAGAGGGCCTGGCCCTCACGAGATGCGCGCACTATTTGCACTATGACTTTCCCTTTTATCGTATCGTCCTTACTGTTCAGATAACGGGCAACGCCTTCTCCCTCCTGGTAATACCCCTTTGACATGTAGAGGGTATACCAGTCCTTGTCGGATATAACCGGAAAGTCGGTATTGGGAAACAGGCACGGTATCCGGTTCTCTTCACAGAATTGATGAACAGGCTTCCAGTCGCCGTTCGTAATTCCTCCCAGGAGGGCAAATACCGGTTCCTTACGATTGTACTCCTCCAATTGTTCGCGCCATGTATCCACTGGACCTTTCAATACCCAATGGGAAAGTAAAATTTTCCTGTTTGCCAATTCCCTTGAGCCGAGCATGTTTGCGGCCATCAGTCTACCTTTGGCCCATCGCGGAGTGTTGAAGGAATTTATCTGACTATTTATGTGTTCGAAGTAAGATTCCAAGGAAGCGAGCATTGCGTCACGTTCTTCGGGTGTTGCGTCGTCAGTGGTGACTGTTGCAAAACGAATAGATGTATCTGTTACCCCGGGTGAGAATTGCGAGGAAAGCGATTTCAGATAATTAACGAGGATAATTGCATCCCTTTCCTCAAGGATATAACGTGGCATAACATCATTCAGTACACGCCCGGCAGGATCCTTGCCGCTGCGAATTACTGTCTTCAATGTAACATCGGTATACGCCGGTCGAAGCGAGGGCGTTTGAGATTGCTCAATACCTTTGTAGACCATATAACGCGGCTGGAAGAGTTTGTTTCCGGTCGCAGGGGGTGTAAAAACATTCTCATCCAGAGCTCCGAGCCCGCTGCGCAGATGGCAACTTACGCACGCAAAATTTGTCCCGGGAACGGGAAGTTCTCCTTTTACAAGGGTCAGCATAGGTTTCCCCGAAGGCAGAATCCCCTCGCGGTACATTCGCTCTCCTAATTTAAGCATCTCTTGTGAATCCGGAGAAATTTCAGTCGTTGCTCCAAATGAGTTCGACAAACCGAGCGGAAGCAGGAGGACCGCACAGCAGGCGGCCGCGATGACGATGTAACTATAGTTAAAATTACGGTTCATTTCTTTCATATGGTTATTTTCCTTTGACTATAAACGATCCCTTCCTGACTTGATAAACGGATTAAAGATCGAACTGATATGCGCCGCGGAACACCACTTTTCCTTTCTTCACGAACGTGAAGGTGATTTCCCAGTCTCCAGGCATGACGAGACGAACGGGCTTGAGATAGACTCCCTTTGCCGAAAGGGAGTACTCTTTTTCGCCGTTGCTGTGGGCTCCCCTCATGGAAGGCATATCCGCATCCCCCTTGACGACGAACGACGTATCCCGTTTCCCGTCGTGGTTGAATATCTCCACCCTCATGATAGCCATGCCCAGCTTGGGTGGCTTTTCAAAGCCATAGGTAAAATAGTAATTGGCATCAAGTGCTATTTTCTCTCCGGGTTTGGGGAGTGGCTGGTATACAAGCTTCGCGGCGGGGGAGGTCGCGGCGAAAATGGATGGGGGGGGATTAACACCTAGGCTGAAGGCAAACAGAGCCCCAAGCAAAAGCCTTCTCATATAATATTCCTCCTTTTGAAATTACAGCGTTCGTCTTCCGGAATTATGGCCGTGTCGCTTCCTTACTGCTTGAGTCGCTTCATCTTTCTGAATTCGCGGATCATCCTGGTATCCTGATACATGTCGTCATAGGCCGCCTTGATTGCCTCATCAAAACTGGCAATGCTGCCGCCATTCGCCTGGATGAACCGTTCGGCCGCCCCCTTACTGGCAAAGGCCCACTTTGCCTTAGCGGTCATTACCCCTTTCTTGCTCCCCCCCATCACCCAGACGGCCTTGTCGGCATCGAGAAGTTCTTTGCTGTCGTAATCGGCGACGTGCAGCATAACCGGGATATTGTCTATGGTATTGGCCAGTTCAACCGCAGCGCAATGCAGGCTGCAAATGGCAAGCGTCGAGCCGTCCTCATACTCAATGATCATCCGGCTCTGGCTGAACTTGCTGCGGTCCATGCCGCAATGACGGCATGAGGGGGATTGTTGCACGTCCGCCGGCAGAGGTACCGGCGTGGCCGACGCGGAAGGTGCGACCGCCAGGTAAAGACATAACGCGAGTAATAGGAAGATGCGCATATTACCTCCTTTGTATTGATGTTTTCACCAAACGAACATCTCGGGTTGCCAGGAAACACCTGATGGCGTAAGGGCAATTTTATCGAAGATATTATGGTGGATTAGCCATTTCACACCGACTGAAAGTTGGTAGGAAGCATGTTGTCACTCATGGGTGAATGGCATCACTGATTTTCCATAGGGAGCATTTACTCCATCATCGCGCCGGGAGATCATCCGCCATCCGTGCCCGAACAAGGGCTGGATTGTTCGCACCTCCCTGCAACAGGTTGCCTGCCGGTTGTTTTGCTAGATTGGCTAGCGGTTGCAGATGCATTACGGGTCGGTACGATGACCAACGCCTTTTTCTGCACCAGCGCCTCGATCATCTTTTTCCTCCCCTTTGCCAAAAGCCTCTGCACCGTGGCACGGGAAACTCCCATCTTTTCACCGGCATTTTTCTGATCCATATCCTGGCTATCGCATAGGAACAGGGCCTCGATCTCGTCATGAAAGATGGTGATAATTTCCAACTGGGCGAGCGGTATGCGCGCCGGCTTGAATACCTGTTCGTACTGCGAACAAAGGGTGCATACATAGTTTCTTGGTTTTTTGGGGCGTGGTGTCAAACAATCCTGCCTTTCTTCAACTCGTTATTTTTATCCATAATAAAGCAGTGGAATCTTGTCGAGGCATCCCTTTCCCAGGAGGTACTCAACAACCGGCAGATAATAAAGCCGCCTTAATTCCGCCAATTGCTCCCTATAGAGTCATATCTAACTTTTACATGTTCATTCACTGGGATAAGAAAAGTTGCTTATCTAATATTGAGCATGTGCTCAGTATAAAATACTAAAGTTGACTGTCAAGATGCCTGGAAAAAGTTTTTTGTATAGGAAAAATACTTTCAACATCGGCAATATCGACATCATGGTCGGCGGAGTGGGGAGCGACGGCACCTTTCCCGATGTCGGCGAGGTGATCAAGAAGAGCAGGTCACAATACAAAGTGGTGGCGTCGCAGCCTATGGACTCTCCGGTTTTCTCCGGCGGTCCTCCCGGATACGGGCGTGTAACCTTTCCACCGCGCTGTTTCAGCTTGACTGAAGAGAGACAAAAATAAGATATTGACAAGAATATTCAGTTTTGATAGTTTAACAAAAACCCACCAAACAAGTTGGGTATAATTAGATGCTGGCCGGGATAAAGACCGGCAATCAGCTTTTACAACCGCATAGCAGCATTTCTTATCAAGAGCGACTGAGGGACCGGCCCGATGACGTCGCGGCAACCCCCCGTAAGGGGAAGGTGCCAATTCCCGCGGAACCGAAAGGTTCCGGGAGATAAGGAAGAGCCAAACTCAACGAGTGAAGTCCTCTTCCGTCAGCCCCGGAAGGGGACTTTTCATTTAGATTTAGGGGTAAATTTATGAACATTTCGACACAGGCAGTGCAAATAGGACTCGATTGGGATACAAGGACCGGGGCGGTAACGGTACCCATCTACCAGACGGCAACCTTCCGCCATCCGGGGCTGGGGCAGAGCACCGGCTACGATTATTCACGATCCGGCAACCCGACCCGGCAGGCCCTGGAGGAGGGGATCGCCCGCCTTGACGGGGGTGCCAGGGGATTCGCCTACTCCTCGGGTATGGCCGCTATCGCCAATCTACTCCTCCTCTTCAAAAGCGGCGACCATCTTATCGTCACCGAGGATCTCTACGGCGGCACCTACCGTCTTTTCGAGAAGATCTTCAGCCGGTACGACCTGTCATTCACTTACGTGGACACCTCGGACCTGGATGCTGTGCGTAGCGCTGTCCGGCCGGAGACCCGTGCGCTTTTCGTGGAGTCGCTCACCAATCCGCTCCTCAAGGTGGCGGACATCGCCTCATTGGTTGCGCTCTGCCGGGAACGGGGGGTTCTCTGTATTGTCGACAACACATTCCTCACTCCGTACCTCCTGCGTCCCCTTGACCTGGGTGCCGATATTTCCGTCTACAGCGCCACCAAGTATCTGGCCGGTCACAACGACACGGTGGCCGGGCTGGTGGTAGTGAAAGATCCGCAACTGTCCGAGACGGTCTACTTCCATCAGAACTCGGTCGGCGCGGTCCTTGGTCCCCAGGATTCGTGGCTCACCATTCGCGGCATGAAGACACTCTCCGTGCGCCTTGACCGGCAACAGGAAAACGCCCTGAAGATAGCCTGCTGGCTCAACTCCCATACAAGGGTGAGGAAGGTCTGTTACCCCGGCCTCCCGGAACATCCAGGTCATGAACTCATGAAGAGGCAGTCCAGAGGCTTCGGCGCCATGATTGCCTTTGAGGTGGATGACCCGACCCTCGTGGAGCGTTTGCTCATGAAGACTAATGTGATATCATTTGCCGAAAGCCTCGGCGGGGTGGAGAGCCTGATCACCTTTCCGGAAGGCCAGACCCATGCCGATATCGAGCCGGGGATCCGTGCGAGGCTGGGGATCAACAACGTACTGCTCAGGCTGTCGGTGGGTATCGAGGATGTGGATGACCTGATCGCCGACCTGGCGCAGGCGTTTCAAGAGTAACTCGCTTCTGGTTGCTGGTTGCTGGTCGCTAGTAGCTAGTAGCTAGTCGCCGGATAGCAACCACCAGCTGCGAGTCACCAGCTACCAGCTACTGACTTACAAGGAGATCACATATGAAACTCGGCACAAGGATCATCCATGGCGGTCACGAGATCGACCCTTATACGAAGGGGCTCTCCACCCCCATTTACCAAGTTTCCACCTTTGCCCAGGAGTCGGTGGACCATTTCGGCAAGTACGATTACGCCCGCTCCGCCAACCCGACCCGCGAGGCCCTGGAGGACACCATCGCCCAGCTGGAGAACGGGACCCGCGGTTTCGCCTTCGCCTCGGGGATGGCGGCGATTTCCTCGGCGCTCCTCCTCTTCTCCCCCGGAGACCACCTGATAGTCTGCGAGGATGTCTACGGAGGGACCTTCCGTGTCCTGACCTCCCTCTTCAGCAGGCTCGGCATAGAGACTACGTTTGTGGATACCACGAAACTTTCAAATATCGAGGCGGCATTCAGGACGAATACCAGAGGGCTTTTTCTGGAGACCCCCTCCAACCCGCTCCTGAAGATCACCGATCTTTCGGGCGCTGCGGAGCTGGCCAGGAAACGAGGAATCATTTCCCTGGTGGACAACACCTTCATGACCCCTTATTTCCAGAGGCCCCTCGATCTCGGCTGCAACATAGTTCTCCACAGCGGCACCAAGTTCCTGAACGGCCACAGCGACGTGATCTGCGGCTTAGCGGTGGTCAGGGACGAGGATCTGGCAAAGCGGATCAGGTTCATCCAGAATGCCTTCGGCGCCATCCTCGGTCCCCAGGATTCGTGGCTGGTGCTGCGAGGGCTCAAGACACTCAAGGTTAGGATGGAGGAGAGCCAGAAAGGGGCCATTGCAGTCGCAAGCTGGCTCAGTCAACAAGAACGAGTTACGGAGGTCCTCTACCCCGGCCTTCCCGATCACCCGGGCCATGATATACATGCCCGGCAGTCATCCGGCCCGGGAGCGGTTCTCTCTTTCAGGCTGAAGTCAGCTGAACTCACCCGGAGGGTGCTGGAGGGGGTTAAGCTGGCCGCCTTTGCCGTCAGCCTCGGCGGGGTCGAGAGCATCATCTCATATCCGGCCAGAATGTCTCACGCGGCCATGCCTTCCCATGAGCGGGAGGCGAGAGGGGTTACCGATACGCTGGTGCGGCTTTCGGTGGGGCTGGAAGACCCGGAAGATCTGATAGCCGACATGGAGAGGGTGATTAATGCGGTGAATGAATGACCAATTGCTGAAAGTTGCTCCACTCCTGGAACTGGTCGGCGACTGGGCGGACTTTCTTGCCCTTCCCTCAGAACAGGAATCCGAGTTGCTGCGTAAGCATGAGCGAACAGGTCGTCCCTTGGTGTGAGAGACCGTTGACAATCCCTGAGAACAAAACAGGGGAACCAGCCCGAATTTCGGACCATGTTCCCCTTGTTGGCGTTACGATAACCGCATTCCGCCCCCCTGAAGTTTCCCATGCAAAGACAATGAAGGTAACTATTTAAAATTCCGGGGGCTTTGTCAAGGTTTTTCTCTGACAGGGTTTTTCTCTGGGCTTTAATCGGTCATGCAGCCTGAGTGCGATGCCTTTGCGATATTGCCATTGGCGGTAAAGGTATTTTTAAGCACTGCCCCGCAGGCAAAATTCACTATTTCCATCCTGAACTTCGGCTTCACTTCATCGATAGTTGTCCTGATTGCTTCGCTGCCGCAATCGAGGCAATTCTGGCGGAATTTTTTCATTTCCTGTCTCCCTTTAAATTTTGACTCCATCTTCTGTGGAGTCTTTGGAACCATTGTGAACCGTCACCATTCTCGTAAAGATCGTCAGTAAAAGAAGGTACAATAAAACAGCCAGTGCTGGAGCAGTTATGAGCCATGCGGCAACCGCCTTGAGAGTGGCCAGTAAAATGAGAGCGATATTCCCAGCAAAGTCCTGCCTGAACCCTTTTAACAGCGCTTCTATGGAAAGGGAAGGTCCCCAGGGGAAAATCGTTGCGCCCAGGTGGTGGAATGGAATGAAAAGGGCGAGCTGAAGGGGGTAGGCGAGAAAGTTCGCCGCCTGGATGGCGGGTTGGTTTAGCCCGAGAAGGAACGCGAGGATGGCGCAGACAAGGGTAGAACCCCAGACGGTGGGGAGGATGCCGACTGTAATGCCGAGAACCACGGTGAGCGCCATTTTACGGGGCGTAACACCCTGGGTCAGGCTGTTTCTGATAAATTTAATTCCGGAAAAACCGCTACGCAGTAAAGTCATATCCTTTCCCGATGGACATAGAAGGAGAGAATGGCGCCGGTGACGGTGCTGCGACCGGTGTAGAAGAAGATTGCCAGCCAGATCACCTGGAGGAAGATGAGGAAGCCGGGATGCCAGAGGCAGGCGATTCCGCCCCCCAGGTCGGGGCGGTCAAGGGATGCCGCCGGGGCCAGGATTATCGCCGCGCTTCCATAAAGGATCCCGACGACTCCCATGATCTGATAGGCGGAGATCTTGCCGCTGCCGCGGAAATCGGCGCGCAGTGCCTCGGAAAGGACGCGCCACCCCTGGGTGACCGCCATCGTCACTGCAAATGCCTCGACAAACCGGGAATGGAGAAAGAGGAGGATCGCCCCGAGCCCGCATACGACATGGATGATGGCGGTAAGGGCCTGGACAGGCAAAACCCTCTCCCCCTCCAAACCGCCGGCATAGGCGATTTTCCGAGTTTTCCCGTAAAAGGAAAAGGAGCGCCCCGCGAAAATCCTCGCAAGCCATGGGGGCGTATCCTTCAGAGGCCTGCCGTAGCAGCAGCCGAAACTTACGCAGGCGAGCCGCCCCAGCCCCTCGCCGAAGGCGTAGGCGATGGCGAATGCCGCCAGCGCGGCGGCGGGAGAGATGTTAAATCCCATTCCCATGCCAATTGTACGATTGACAAAGAGAACGATCCACGGTGCCATCAGGACACCTACGAAGACTGCCCCCCCCACGGTGAAGGTATGGGCCTTTTTCTCCACAAGCCGTGCCACCAGGCGGGAGGCGGGAACACAGAGGGAGAGCATGATCGCGGCCAGGGCCGCCGTCCCCGCCAGGGGGACCCGGACCGCACCCATGAGAATGAAGAGAACGACAACCGCGAAGGCATAGGCGTTGGCGGAGAGAAGGCCGTACCATGTGAGGTTTATCCCGCTCCACTCCCCCCCTTCCATCTTCCTGACCGGCATGGTGGCAAGTATCTGCCAGCGCTCCTGCGGGAGCGTTTTGATTCCCCAGTAGATATAGCCGGCAAGGATCAGTGCAATTATAATTAATATTGGGAATTCAGACATATTTCTCTCCTACCTTCTTCTAGCGGTGGCGATCAGGGAGCGGACCTTGACGTCCGTCTCCACCAGGGGCCTGCCGAACCCACGGGAAAAGCGGCTCCCTGCCTTTACCGTGTACATGTTTTCCATCAGGTCCCGGGCAAATGCGATCCGTCCCTTTTGAAAAATCAGCACATCGGTGCTGCTGCCGGGACGATAGAGGCTTTTTGGAGCTCCTTTTTCGAGAAACATTCCGGGCTTGACCGGTAAGGGGTTTTCATACCCCTCGGCGCTGTAGCACTGGACGATCTCTCCGATCATCAGGGCGACCACCTCTATCATGGCGACCATGCCGACGCCGCTTCCTTCCGGGACATCGGTGTCGATGATGGTAACGACCCGCTTGTTCTTGGAGTATGGCGTGACGACCTGGACCACCGCGCCGGGGTTGCAGGAGTGATAGCCGCCGGCAATCTCGTAGATATCCGCCACCCGGCCCGCGACCGGCGTGTGGTTGTAATGGTATTTATCGGGGGTGAGCCGGAAGATGGCGAAATCGCCCTTGTCGAAGGCGGTCAGCCATTCACCTTTGTCCCGGCCGAAGAACTCCTCATAGTCGAAGAACTTGTCCTTGAGAAAAAGAGACGAATTTTCCCGGAAGGAGCCGATCAGCACTCGGCTGTCCGCCGGTGAAACGACCGCGGAGGGGTTGTCCGGCATGGGACGGTACTCCCGGTAATCTATCCTGCGTTCGAAGACCTTGCGCGGCGTATTGAAAAATTCCGGAGGATCGATGCATTCGGCCAGTTCGACCCCGCATTCGGCGAGGAACCGCCTGTTCCCGGCAAATCCTCCCGTCAGGGGGGCGTCGAAATTGATGTAACCGAGCAGGCCAGATGCCCGTGACGATGTGAATAGACGAAATAGGAGCGGAGCGTTCTCCCGCACCCCGTTGTAGAGGAGCCTGATCAGCCGGTCGCCGAAAAGTTTTTCGGTGCGGACAAGGCCTGAGTCGCGTTCAATGTACTGGTGTTGTGTCTGCATTCGGTTATCCTATGCCGGCAACGCCGGAAGCAAAAATCAAAATCTTTCATTTTAACAGGGATATACAGGATAAACAGGATAAAACCAAACCCATTTATCCACGAAGTTCACGAAGGGGCACGAAGGAAAACCCCATTTTGCCTTTCTTCGTGTAACTTCGTGTCCTTCGTGGATTATGAAAGGTTTTGATTATATGTATCATCCGCGTTCAATGTTTTTCCCTGCCTCCACCGTGTCCCGGTGGATGATGATGAGGAGAAGGGCGATCATCTTCCCCAGGGTCGTCGCGGTCGCCCGCTCCTCCAGCACCTCGCGTTTCGCCATGTTGAGGAACTGCACGGCGCCCTTCCCCTCCAGGATCGACTGCAGTGCCTCTCCCGTCCCCTCCGACATTTTGGTCCCGGCCAGATCCGCCTTGACGCAATCCTCTTCCAGAAAGCCGAACGTCTCGACCATATGGCGCTGCCTTAAGCCCTCCCGGTAGTACTTTTCCGCCCCCTGGTTGAACTCCCTGGCACTGACCCCCATGGGGGAGCGCGCATTGACCGTTTCGAGTATGCCGCGGGTCAGCTTCCCCGCCGCCGAATGACGCTCCGGGTTCTCCAGGCGCATCATCAGATCCGCCATGGCGCCCGTAAGGTCGAATGACTCGATCAGATCGGCCCCATCTTCCATAAGTATCCGGACGAGTGCCCGGCAGTATTCCCGGTTGCTGACCCGCAGATAGCCAGGGTAGCGGCGGCTCTGTCGCACATCCCTGGTGCGCTGGAGAATCTTTTTCAGAAACAGGTTGCCGCTGTTTTTCCAGACATAAAAGGTGGGGACGCCGATGGCGGCGCCGAAGAAGATCTGCCGCCTCTCGCTCTCCACGGAGGGATCGTCGGGGATCTGTGCGTGGGAAAGCTTTCCTTCCGCCATATATTTGAATCC
>JBGQDJ010000010.1:0-18072 GCA_041495805.1 Geobacteraceae bacterium | reverse complement strand
ATGAAATGAGACAAATTCAACGGATCCGGTTCAATGCGAAATGCTCCTTGACCCACAACAATATTACATATCTTGGGCAGTTGGAGAATATCTCAGTAAACGGCGCGTTGATCAGTTTCAATGATGGCGTAGTCATTCCCAAGGATGAAAGTTGCAGCCTTACCATCTATCTTGAAGATGAAAATAGTCAGCTTCGCCTGGTAATTGGGGTGATACACTCCAACTTCACTATGATTGGGATTAAATTCATCTTAAATGACGGGGAGATGCAGGAACGCCTGCATAATCTGATAGAACGGCTAACCACAGGGCGGAACAATCTTGTTAAAGTGCAGCAAATGTATTGCAGGGAAAGTGAAGGATAGTCAGGTCATACGGCTGGCAGAGCAGAATTTCCCATTGTTTTCGTCCATAATACACCTATAAGACTCCTCGCCTGAGATAAATCTTAAAATCTTTATCCCCATCCCTTTTTTATTCAAGAGGTGAATAACCTGGGGAGGGGCACTTTTCCTCCAGCGGCTCATTCCTTCTAGAAGTACGATAGCGCCATCAGGCAGTGTGAGTTCGATTTTGACACGGGTCCCCGGAGGGGCAGGAGATACTGTCTTTACAAAGAGTCCGTTTGGCGACAAATCTTCTGTGAAGGCGACTTTAGTGGGGGCTTCAGTCCCGAACTTGAGGGTAAGCCTTTTCTTCAGCCTTATAATATTGCGCTTTTCAGACATATAATTACCTCCCCAAGAAAACAGTCAAAGCAACTAATTCAATATGCATGCCGCGAACTATCATCTAGTATAACTTGCTGTTATATGAGGTTTAATTTCTATGCTCAAGCCATTTGGATGCATATCCTCTGATCTTTTTATAACACTAATTGGCTCTGAGGCAGATTTATGTACATATTTCGACCAGCACAATAACATCCATTTGCCTGCCAGCAGAAAGGCGCCGTATTGATTGCAAAACAGAACTGTTGTTGCCTGCTATGAAATAGTACCTTCAGGTAGGGGCTTCTTGTTAGGAAATGCGGGTGGTTGGACGGGAGGTGCATCCTTGGTCGATGGAACAGTTATTAGACTGTTGGGGTCTTGTGAGGTGCCAAGCTTATAAAGCCTTCTGTATATCTCAATTCCAGCCAATACATTCTTCACATATTCACGAGTCTCGGGGAATGGGATGTTCTCGATGAAAAGGTCACTAGGCAATTTGCCGAACTTTTTTATCCAGCGGCCCACATTGCCGGAACCAGCATTATATGCCGCCACAGCCATGACAAGATCGCCGTCGTAGATCTCCAACAGGTCCTTCAGGTGTTTTACTCCTAAACGGATGTTGAAATCAGGTCGGGTGAGTCGTCCGGAGATCCCTTTGTCATTGCCGGATTTGGCAATGGCCGCGGCAGTTGCAGGCATGACCTGCAACAGACCGACCGCGCCGGCCGGAGAGAGGGCAGAGGGGAAATAGTTGCTTTCAGCCCTCATGATTGAATATATGAGGCTTTCAGCGATCTTGCTTTCAGCCGCATTCCCGGCGACCAGTTCCCTGAAGGCCAGAGGGTACGCCATACCCCATTCTGCAAGGGAGTTCCTTTCCATTTTGCGCAGGTGCTCCGGTCTGGCAAGTGAAGATGCCCTGTGGAAATCCCCCATTTCCAGGTAAAGTCTTGCCAGGCCTGGCAGGTCCGCCGAATTATCTGTTTTTCTATTCCTTGACCAGGAGATTTCCTTGGCAGCCTCTTCATAAAACCCCAAGGCAATCAAGGCCTTTGCCCGTTCAAAACCGGAGGGAACGGGAAGCATTTCCTTCAGGTTATTGTTCAAGGAAAAAGCTTCCGGGTCTTTCTGGTTTGTATCATTTCTATATGTCAAGGAATAATAGGCCAGCGGATATTCAGCAAGAAGCGCGTCAAAGGCTTTTCCAGCGCCAGTTTTGTCTCCTCCTGCCGCAAGAGTGCGTGCATACCAGTAGAGTGCCCTTTCACGTTTATTTTTGTTGTCCAGCTGTTTTTTAAAATAATCAGCCGCTGTTTTCAGGTCGCCTGCCTGGTAGCTCTGCCATGCAATCTCCCAGAAGGCAGTCTGCAGTAGATTCGATTGAGGGTAGCCGGATATCAGCTTTCTCAAAACAATCAGTTCGGCATCGCCATTATTCTGGAACTTCCTGATAAAAGCCGCGGCCAGCAGCGCATCATCAGCCAGATTGGAGCCTGGCGAAGTTTCCGCCAGTTTCACGTATACGGCAAACGCTTCATCCTCACTCCCCTTCTTATCCAGGGTCTTGGCCAGCCAGAACTTTGCCTCATCGGCAACTTCTCTCACTGGATTTTTTGACAGCAGCCTGAAGTTCTGTTCCGCTTCGCTTAATCTTCTGGCTTTAAACCTGGCCTGGCCGATCTTCAATGTCAATCGACTGATAAAATCATTGTTTTGTCTTTCCAGGGGAATGGCATTAAAGGTTTTTATGGCCTTGTCATATTTCCCTAGATCGCACAGCACGGATCCACGACGCATCAACTCTTCAGATGAATAAGGCGCTGCAGCTCCCCCTATTTCCGCGAGTCTCTGTAAATCCGCTTCCGCTTTATCAGCTATTGCCGATGCGGGATGATTAAGCCAGAGGTTTCTCAATGAAGTTACCGCGGAAGATATTTCTCCCGTCTTCTCCCGGCAGATGGCAACTTTGTACAACGCTTCCAAGGAGTTGGTCCCGGATGGATATTTTTCGATGAATTTCTGATAGGCAACGCGTGCATCAGGAAAACTGGCATTTTCGAAGAGAATATCGGCCTGAAGTTTCTCTGCGGAACGGATAAGAGGTGAGTCCGGATAATACTTAAACAGGATATTAAGATTCGTCAATGCCTCCGGATATCTGGCGAGCAGGGACAGGGCGTTGGCGCGGTTAAATATTGCATAATCCGCCAGCAGAGGGAAACTTTCGGTGGCTTTAGCAAGATATTCGGCGGATTTTTCCCACTCACCCAATCTGTTCAGGGCCATTCCGAGCAGAAAATCCCTCATACCACTGTCCGGTGCCTTAAATGCTGTCTCCATCGCACCTTGGAAATCTTTTTCAACAACTTTAGAGGCTGCGGCCGTGAGAAAGTCGTCAGGCAGATTGTAGATGTTTACACCTGATGCCGGTACGGTGAGAAGTAGAATGAATAATGTTAAAAGAATCGTGAAACGGTAAAGCATGGCAACTCTCAAATGATTTCCTAATGCTGAGAACCACTTAGGTGTTAACTGTGGGGTATCTCAAACTGAAATGGTTTTATCTTAACGAATCGAACGTCGATTAATTATCCTGTAGAGATTAAACCGGGTTTCGTTATACGAAAATGCTCTTGCCTTATACTAACCGCAACATCATGAAAAAATCAAAGGTTTTTCCTAAAGAGGTTGACATTCTGCCGGTATTTTCCCATAGTTATCAAGTTGCTATTAAGCAATGAAGGGGTCTGGAATGAAGATAAATAAAGAAAATATTGTCCGTTTATTGCGGGAAAATTCCGCTGAACCTATCCAGTTCAGGGAAATCATGAGTTATTTCGGAATAACCAAAGCCGGGCGCGCCAAACTAAAGACGTTAATGGACAAACTGGTTGACGATGGAGAACTGTTCGCCATGAAAGGGAACCGTTATACGATTTCCGGTGACAAGGTTGCGATAGCCGGGAAGCTCTCCACCCATCGGGACGGTTACGGCTTCGTTACCCCTGACGGAGGTGCGGAGGACATCTTTGTCCCCGCTCGTTTTCTAAGGGAAAATCTACACGGTGACCGTGTCGAGGTACGAATTTCCTCAAACAAACGCGACGGGAAAAAAGAAGGTCGAATAGTCCGGACCCTTGAGAGAGGACAGACTCGAATAGTAGGACGATTTGAACAGGGGGAAAATATCTGCCGCGTCATACCGGATGAAAACCGGATTACCCATGATATCCTCATCCCTCCTACTGGCTCGGGAAAAGCAATAAGCGGGCAGGTTGTCGTGGCTGAAATAACAGCGTATCCGAACGGTCAACGCAGCGCCGAAGGAAGGGTTATAGAGGTGCTGGGGTGGCCCGATCAGGCGGATGTTGAAGTGCTTACCATTTTACGAAAACACGATCTTCCCGACCGGTTTCCGGATGACGCTCTGGTAGCCGCCTCTTCGGTCCCCGGCCAAATCCTCCCTGACGACCTGATAGGACGGATCGATCTGAGGGAAAGAGTGACTGTGACCATAGACGGAGAAAATGCCCGTGACTTCGATGATGCTGTATCTGTTCAGAAAGAGGGTAGGGGAGGGATGCGCCTGTGGGTCTCAATTGCCGATGTTTCCCATTATGTGCTCCCCGGGTCCCCTTTGGACAGGGAAGCCTACCTGCGTGGCACCTCGGTATATTTTCCAGACCGATGCATCCCAATGCTTCCTGAAGAACTGTCCAACGGCATATGTTCTTTGAACCCCTATCTGGACCGGCTGACTGTAACCGCGGAGATTCTGTTCGACAACATGGGCGTGATTAAAGAGTCATCGTTTTACCCGAGCATAATTCGAAGTTCAGCACGCCTTACCTATACTGCTGTTAAAAAAATACTGTCAGACCATGACCCGGAGCTGACCGATAAGTATGCCGCATTGCTGGAAGACCTGCGATTGATGCAGAAACTGTCGATTCGTTTAATGGAGAAGAGAAAGAAGAGGGGGAGTATTGATTTCGATCTTCCTGAACCGGAGATACTCCTGGATCTTCAAGGTGAGACCCTTGCCATTATCCGCGCCGAGCGAAACCTTGCACACCGCATAATAGAAGAGTTTATGCTTGCCGCCAACGAAGCGGTGGCAACTTTTATCGAAGCTCACGGTATTCCGTCGCTGTATCGTGTTCATGAACCACCTGACCCACTCAAGATACTTGACTTTCGTGAATTCATTTACAATTTCGGTTATGAATTCAATTTGAGCGGGGACAAAATCCGTCCCGGTGAATTTCAGCGTCTTCTGGAGCAGGCTGAAGGAAAACCGGAAGAGCGGATGATCAACGAGGTATTGTTGCGGTGCATGAAGCAGGCACGTTACACTGCGGAAAATCTGGGGCACTTCGGTCTTTCCGCTTCGTGCTATACCCATTTCACCTCCCCGATTCGTCGTTATCCTGATCTGGTGGTTCACAGAATTCTCAAGGAAGCGATCAAAGGAAAACTGAAGGAACGCGACATAATTCGGCTCAGCGACACCTTGCCCGAAGTTGCAGCCCATTCCAGCCGAAGGGAAAGGGTCGCAATGGATGCGGAAAGGGAAATTGTCACTCTCAAGAAGATGCAGTTCATGCAGGACAAGGTTGGTGATGAATTTGACGGTTTTATAACAGGAATTATGCCCTATGGTTTTTTTGTGGAGCTGGTTGATTTGTTCGTGGAAGGGCTGGTCCATGTTTCGATGCTGCCGCCCGATTTTTATCAATATATTGAAAAGCAGCACGCGCTTTTCGGGGAAAACAGCCGCAGGTATTTCAGGATAGGAGACATGGTGAGGGTAGAGCTGGTAAATGTGAGTCTTGAAAAGAAACAGATAGACTTCACTATTGTGAAAACAGCGGAATTCAAAACCATCTCTGAAGAAATCGTGGTAAATGACGAATATACAAATATCGATTCAAGAGTTAAGCGGCCTGCAAAAGGAAATGTGAGTGCAGGAAGTCGCAAATCAAAGAAGAGTGGCTTAAGACGTCATGGACATTGAGGGACAATGGTGTGTGTAAGGCAAGTTATCACTTGAAAAATCAATTATTTTGGTCTATAAATGATATTCACGCAGTTTAATGAGATGCAATATCCCATTAAGTGGAGTTTTATGATTTACGGCCAAAAGATGCCAGTTTTCATATTTATTTTTTCTTTGTTCATGTCACTGTCTGTTTCAGCGGCCGATATTTACAAATATGAGGACGAGGATGGGGTTCAGCACTTCACTGATGCCCCTACCGACCGCCGTTTCAAGATTTTCATGCGGGATATCAAAAAAGACCGTCAACTGCGCACACACTTCAGGTTATCGGGATGTACCGGGAATCCGGCAGAGTTCGAACCGATCATCAACTCCTGCGCCTTGGAGTATGGCGTTGATAAATCTCTGGTCAAAGCGGTTATTCATGCGGAGTCGGGATACGATCCCAACGCAGTTTCATCCAAAGGGGCGAGCGGACTTATGCAGTTGATGCCTAAAACGGCCAAGAGTCTAAATGTTGCCAATACCTTTGACCCGAAAGATAATATACGCGGAGGGGTCCGGTACCTGAAATTTCTTCTGGACACATTCAAGGGAGATGTTTCCCTTGCACTTGCGGCATACAACGCAGGCCTATCCCGTGTGGCCCAATACGGAGGTGTCCCGCCGTTCTTGGAGACCCGCAATTATGTTGATAAAGTGTTGCAATACAGGAAATCGTATCAGTAACCTATCAGGTTCCCGCTGATCTTTATTCGCAGAAAACACCAGATACCGAGATCTCTGCATGCTTTTTGACAACAAAAACCCTGTCTGGAACCTGCCAAATATCCTTACTCTTCTCCGGATAGCTTCCATACCGGTCATCGCTGCAATACTCCTTTCACCGTCCAGGTCTGCGGGGTTCTGGGCTGCGGCAATTTTTGCAATTGCTTCCATAACCGATTGGCTGGACGGTTATCTGGCGCGACGAATGGGAATCGTTACGGTTTTCGGAAAATTCCTTGATCCGATTGCGGACAAACTGATTGTCATGTCGGTTTTGATCATGATACTTCCATATGGGTGGGTGCCAGCATGGATGGTCTTGATAATCCTTGGCCGTGAGATCATAATAACCGGTCTGCGTGGTCTGGCTTCCACTGAAGGGATTGTCATACCTGCAAGCAATCTTGGAAAATTCAAGACAATTTTCCAGATAGTGGCTATCCTGGGGCTTCTTCTCCATTATGATTATCACTGGTTTTTCGGAATGGATAACCTATACCTTTATGTCAATATGCATAATGTCGGCATCTTTTATCTTTGGATAGCCACAATCTTAACTATCTGGTCGGGTATTGATTACCTTGTCAGATTTACCCGGATAATTGTAAGGTAATTGGCAACACTCATTATCTTTTGAATTTTCTATGTATTCGATTTTATCAGGGTGCTCGGTTACTGTTTCTGACAGAACGAGAATTTGTTATTAATTAATTCAGGCGTTCGATACAAAAAATGTGAACGAAAACATATAATTTCCTTGACAACAACTGACTTACCTGTTAGAAATACTCCGTTTAAATGCAGGCGCGTAGCTCAGGGGTAGAGCACTAGCTCGACACGCTAGGGGTCGGCGGTTCGAAACCGCCCGCGCCTACCATTAAAAAAATGTATGCCGCGGCTATAGATGTGACAGGGGCATCGAGGTTCGATGCCTCTTTACGTTATGGGACAATGAATGAGTGAAATCACGGTAACGCTTCCAGATGGTTCATCCAAGTCGTTACAAAAAGGGGCAAGGGTCTACGACCTTGCGGCTGCTATAGGGACAGGTCTGGCCAAAGCAGCCCTTGCCGGCAAAATTAACGGCAACCTGGTCGATCTCTCCGCACTTCTCCCAGATGGCGCCCATGTCGAAATTATTACCGGGAAGAGTCCGGAAGCACTGGAAATAATCAGGCATTCAACATCTCATCTAATGGCTCAGGCCGTAAAAGGCCTGTTTCCAAAGGCAAAGGTTACCATCGGCCCCGCCATAGAGACTGGATTTTATTATGATTTCGACGTGGATTCTCCTTTCACCCCGGAGGATCTTGAAAAGATCGAAGAAAAGATGCGACAGCTGGCCGGGACAGGCCTCGTTGTGGAACGCCAGGAACTTACCAAATCTGAAGCTGTAAAGCTGTTCAGGGAGATGGGGGAGAACTACAAGGTTGAGATCATCGAAGCCCTCGACACAGAAAAAGTCTCACTATATCGTCAGGGCGATTTTATCGATCTTTGCCGAGGCCCGCATCTCCCCTCCACCTCTTTTTGCAGGGCATTCAAGCTTACATCCATTGCCGGAGCTTATTGGCGTGGTGATGAAAAGAATAAGATGCTCCAGCGCATTTATGGGACTGCCTTCGCCGATAAAAAAGAGCTCGATGCTTACCTGGAGAGACTGGAAGAGGCAAAACGTCGGGACCATCGTAAGCTCGGCAAAGAATTGGACCTTTTTTCCTTTTCTGATGAAGTAGGTGCAGGTCTGGTCATATGGCACCCCAAGGGTGCCATGCTCAGGACCATAATTGAAGATTTTGAGCGCAAAGAGCATTTCAAACGTGGCTACGATATAGTTGTCGGCCCGCAGATCCTGAAAACCGAGCTCTGGCAGCGTTCCGGGCACTACGACCACTACCGCGAGAACATGTATTTCACCGAGGTGGAAGGTCAGGGATACGGCATCAAGCCGATGAACTGCCTTGCCCACATGATGATCTACAAGACCCAGTTGCGAAGTTATCGCGATCTTCCGCTCCGCTTCTTCGAGTTGGGGACTGTCCATCGCCATGAGAGGGCGGGAGTTCTGCATGGCCTCCTCCGGGTACGTGGCTTTACCCAGGACGATGCGCATATAATCTGTACGCCGGAGCAACTGGATGGAGAGATAAAAGGGGTCATATCGTTCGTCAATGATGTCATGGCGATATTCGGCTTTGATTACGAAATGGAGCTTTCCACCCGTCCTGAAAAATCAATCGGTTCTGATGAGGACTGGGAACGCGCCACAACTGCTCTTCTCGGCGCCCTCAAGGATTCTGGCCGCACTTTCGAGATAAATGAGGGTGACGGTGCATTTTACGGCCCGAAAATAGATATCAAACTTCGTGATGCTCTTGACAGAAGATGGCAGTGTGCTACAATCCAGTGCGATTTCACCCTTCCGGAGCGTTTCGAACTTACTTATGTTGATGCGGACGGTGAGCGGAAGCGGCCGGTCATGGTGCACAGGGTCATTCTCGGTGCCATTGAAAGGTTCATCGGAGTGCTCATAGAGCATTTTACCGGGAATTTCCCGGTGTGGCTGTCGCCGGTGCAGGCAACAGTTCTGACTGTAACCGACAATCAGGTCCCGTATGCGCAACAGGCATTCGAGGAGCTGCGCAAAGCAGGCATCAGGGTGCAAAAAGATTTCAGAAACGAAAAGCTCGGTTTCAAGATACGAGAGGCCCAGCTGCAGAAGATACCATATATGCTTGTCATCGGCGACAAGGAAGTTGAAACCCTCACGGTAACGCCGAGGTTTCGTGACGGCAGAAATATTCCTTCAATGAAGACAAATGAGTTTGCGGATTTCATTGCCGGAGAGGTTGCAAGTTTCCACTAGGAGGTGGCACCATAGCTAAACCCACAGTTAACATCAATCAGGCCATCAGGGCAAAAGAAGTCAGGGTTATCGGAGCTGAAAGCGAACAATTGGGCATACTTTCGCTTCAGGAAGCTTTACTATTGGCGGAAAGCACCCAGCTCGACCTAGTGGAGGTTTCCCCGACCGCGGTGCCCCCGGTCTGCCGGATTATGGATTTCGGCAAATTCAAATATCAGCAGAGCAAAAAGCTGCAAGAGGCCAAGAAGAAGCAGGTTCAGGTCCAGCTAAAGGAAGTAAAGCTCCGGCCCAAGACAGATGAGCATGATCTTCAATTCAAGATTAAACATGTCCGCCGCTTCCTGGAAGAAGGGAATAAAGCTAAAATTTCCGTGGTCTTCAGGGGGCGGGAAATCACACATATGGAACTTGGGCAGGCGGCGCTTGACAAGTTTGTCAATGAGCTCCAGGATATAGCTTTAATCGAAGTTAGGCCGAAAATGGAAGGGCGAAACATGTACATCATCGTGTCCCCCAAAATAAAAAGCAAGTAGCGGATATATTCCGTTGGCTGTTAATATTGAATACATTGCGTTGAGTGTTGAGTATAAAGAAATAAAGGAGATACGGAATGCCTAAGATCAAGACAAACAGGGGCGCTGCCAAGCGCTTTAAAAAGACCGGCACTGGTAAAATAAAAAGAGGACATGCCTTTACCAGTCATATTCTCACATCCAAGACAAGAAAAAACAAGCGGAATCTTCGCAAGTCCGCCATAGTCGGGCCAGCGGATCACAAGAATATAGCCAGACTTATCCCATACATGTAGAACAATTCAGACGTCAGGCGAAGGGGAAAAGGCTCAGGGTTACCTGAAGCCTATTGCTCCGCGCCTTGTGCCTGTTTCATATTCCGTGAACCGTGAGGAAACGTCTCCCCTTGCGGATCCGGCAAATAAAGAAAGCAAAGGAGCATAAGATGCCACGCGTAAAAAGAGGTTTTAAAGCGAGACAGCGCAGAAACAATGTGTTAAAGCTTGCCAAAGGCTATCGGGGAGCCAGGAGTAAACTTTTCCGAAGCGCCACTGAAGCGGTTGACCGCGCTCTGAATTATGCATTCAGGGACAGGCGGGTAAAAAAGAGGGATTTCAGAGCACTCTGGATTACACGAATAAACGCTGCTTCCAGGATAAATGGGCTTTCGTACAATAAACTGATCCACGGACTGAAGACAGCCAAGGTCGAGATAGACCGAAAGGTGCTTGCCGACCTTGCCGTATCCGATCCGGCAGGTTTCACCAAACTGGCCGATCTCGCTAAGGCAAATAATTAACACTAAAATGACAGATAATAGAAATGGGATGATCTTCGTCTCATTTCTTTTTTTTGCCATGATAATGGCCTTAAGAGTTAATCGGTTGATGGAATTATAGGTTCAAATATGAAGGAACAAATCGAAACCCTTTTACAAAAAGCTTTAACCGATCTGGCAAACGCCTCCGGCGAAGAAGAAATCCAGGAAATCCGGGTAAGGTATCTGGGGAAAAAGGGTGAGTTGACTCTCATCAAGAAGAGCCTGGGATCGCTTTCCATCGAAGAAAGGCCGGCAGTCGGTCAAATTATCAATGTTGTCAGCAATCAGTTGCTGGATAGGATCGAGAGTGCGCTTACGACTGTCCGCAACGCCCAAAAATTCGAAAGACTCAACAGTGAGCGAATAGATATCACACTACCTGGCCGTACCCGTTCCATTGGCGGCAAACATCCGATAACCCTTGTCACTGAGGAGATAACGGAGATTTTTGCCGGCCTTGGATTCCAGGTAGCTGAGGGCCCTGAGATTGAGCTGGACTATTACAACTTTGAAGCGTTGAATTTCCCCAAGGACCACCCTGCAAGGGACATGCAGGATACTTTTTTTGTAGACGACAATATCCTGCTGCGTACGCATACCTCCCCGGTTCAAGTCCGGACCATGCTGAAACATGCCCCTCCTTTAAGGATAATCGCACCCGGCACAGTGTATCGCTGTGATTCGGACGCCACCCATTCACCCATGTTTCATCAGGTGGAAGGTCTGATGGTGGACAAAGGTATCAGCTTCGGCGACCTTAAAGGCATATTAACCACCTTCGTCAATCAATTTTTCGGCAAAGATATCGGAGTGCGGCTGCGGCCCAGCTTTTTCCCTTTTACTGAACCGAGCGCGGAAGTGGACATTGCCTGTGTTATCTGTAAAGGAAAGGGGTGCAGGGTTTGCAAGAATACCGGTTGGCTGGAAATTCTCGGCGCAGGCATGGTAGACCCCGAGGTTTATCGTCATGTCAATTATGACCCTGATTCTGTTTCAGGGTTTGCCTTTGGAATGGGAATCGAGAGGATAGCCATGCTGAAATACGGAATCAGCGACATGCGCCTGCTGTTCGAGAATGATCTCCGATTTCTAAGGCAGTTTTAACATCTGGAACATAATCCGGACTGACTCAAGAATTTTCTGAAAATAAGCGGCAAAGCAATAACCGCAACTCGCGTAAAAAGTGTGAATTTATGATTGTAACTTACAACTGGTTGAAAGAATTTGTAGATTTAGAGATCCCGCCTGCGCAACTTGCGGACCTCCTTACCATGCTTGGGCTCGAAGTAGAAGGAATGGAACTGCGCGGAGAAGGGATGGACAGTGTTGTTGTTGCAGTTGTTGAGGAAAAGGTCCAGCACCCCAATGCCGACAAGCTTTCCCTGTGTAAAGTCAACAACGGAAAGGAAATACTGGATATCGTCTGCGGAGCACAGAACTTCCATGTTGGAGACAAGGTCGCTCTTGCCCAGATCGGTACGGTTCTTCCCGGAGACTTCAGGATCAAGCGTTCAAAAATACGTGGCGAAGAGTCTTGGGGTATGCTCTGTTCCGAAACGGAACTGGGGTTTTCCGATGAGTCTGCTGGGATTATGATCCTTCCCCAGGAATTTGATATAGGAATTCCTCTCTTTCAGGCACTTGGACTTAAAGACACAATTTTTGAAATCGGTCTTACCCCAAACAGGGCCGATTGTCTGAGCGTAATCGGAGTTGCCAGGGAAATAGCAGCAAAATTGGGCATACCTGTTAAATATCCAGGCCACGCCGTAGAGGAAAAAGGTGATGTTATATCCGACATCACTTCTGTTGTTGTCGATGATTCTCAACTCTGCCCCAGGTATACCGCCAGATATATTTCTGGATGCAAGATAGGGCCATCGCCCGGATGGCTGGTTAGCAGGCTGAAATCAGTCGGTTTGCGGTCGATAAATAATGTGGTTGATATTACAAATTATGTCCTCATGGAGTATGGTCACCCGCTCCATGCATTTGACTTTGACCAGCTGTCAAGTGGGAAAATAATCGTGCGGCGCGCCCAAGAGGGGGAGACATTCAAAACCCTAGATGGCCAGGAGCGGCTCCTTAACACCACGGATCTTACAATTTGCGATGGCAACAAGTCTGTTGCTCTGGCCGGGATCATGGGCGGGGAGAATTCTGAAATTTCCGACAGCACGACGAACATTCTGCTTGAGAGCGCATATTTCAATCCATCTTCCACTCGTCTTACCAGCAAGAGACTTGGGCTGCATACCGATGCATCCCATCGTTTCGAACGTGGAGCGGACATAAACATCCTTATCAGGGCAATAGACCGCGCATCCGCTTTGATAGCGGATCTGTCAGGCGGCACGGTAGCAAAAGGGGTTTTGGACGTTTACCCTGCTAAATTCGCACCTAAAAAAATTACCGTACGTGTTGATACGATCAACCGCAATCTGGGTTTGCAACTGACAGGCGAAGAAATCAACAGGATATTCCGTAATCTCGAATTCGAGGTAGAATCTGTCGGACCGGGTATTTTTGAGGTGTCTATCCCATCTTTCAGGGTTGATATTGATCGGGAAATCGATCTTGTTGAAGAAATAGCCCGACTTAACGGATTTGAGAATATTCCTGCGACAATGCCGATTGCCGGTGTCTCTTCAGACCTTCCTCCAAGGCATCAGCGTATGGAAAAACGGCTGAGGAATCTCATGTCAGCCCAGGGTTTCAATGAAGTGATCAACTTCAGTTTCATTTCTCCTGTTGTTTTTGACAAGCTGTTACTGCAAGAGAGCGACCCACGTCGGGCTACTGTAAAGTTGCGCAATCCCCTGGTGGAAGAACAGTCGGTGATGCGCACGACCCTTTTGTCGAGCCTTCTCGAAACGTCGGCAAGAAATATAAGCTTCCGAGAGATGAACCAGCATATTTTTGAGCTTCGTCGGGTTTATCTGCCGAAACCGGACCAGGAATTACCGGTTGAACCGCTTTATCTGGCCGGACTTCTTACCGGCAGGAGAGAAGCAGTCGGTTGGAGCCAGGGAAAAGATCAGGTTGATTTTTTCGATGCCAAGGGCGTTGTGGAAAATATATTGAAAGAGTTTAATGTCACTGCAGCGGCATTTTCTGCAGATAACATTGAGAGATTTTATCATCCCGGCAAGGCATGCAATGTTATCTTTGGTAGTGAATCAGCCGGTTCCATTGGTGAATTGCATCCCGATGTCCTGGAAAATTTCGGCATTGACCAGAATGTATATTATTTCGAAATTGATTTTGAGAAGCTGGTTAATATCAGCAAGGAAACAATTTCAGTTACTCCGCCTTCCCGGTATCCTGATTCTATAAGGGATATTGCCATGTTAATTGCCGATGAAGTCTCTTTCAAGATGGTCCTTGAATCAGTAACCAGCTTAAAAATCAAAGACATTGAAGATATTGACATATTCGATCTATACAAGGGAGAGCATATCCCGCCTGGTCAGAAGAGCATTGCAATCAGGGTGCGTTACCGCTCCCACGAAAAAACGTTGACAGATGAAGAGGTGGCGCGCATACATGATCGGGTTGTAAAACATTTGATAAATGCACTAAAGGTTACGATCAGATAAAAAGTGGTTGATTATATTCTTTGCATGTGATATAAACCAACGCGTTATAAAAAGGCAATAATAATCGAATATTCACTACGTTGAGGGACTTATGACCAAAGCCGACATAGTAGAAAAAATATACGAAAAAGTAGGGTTTTCAAAAAAAGAGTCGGCCGAACTGGTCGAACTGGTTTTCGATATCGTAAAAAGGACCCTTGAACAAGGGGATAAAATCAAGATTGCCGGTTTCGGGAACTTTGTCGTAAAGGAAAAAGCCGACCGACGCGGAAGGAACCCGCAGACCGGGGAAGAGATAACCATATCCGCCCGAAGAATTCTCACCTTCAAGCCGAGCCAGGTACTTAAAGCCTCCATCAATAAGCAATAGCGGTTTCCGGGGGGATATGGAAGCCGGAATTCCCGACAAGCTTTTTTATAAGATCGGAGAAGTCGCACGTTTGACTTCTTTAAGGCCGTCGATCCTGCGCTATTGGGAAACCGAGTTCAGTGACCTGCAGCCACAGAAAAGCCGCACCGGTCAAAGACGTTATACCAGAAAAGAGCTAGAAATTGTTCTTGACATCAAGAGGATGCTCTATTCGGAGAAACTCACCATAAAAGGTGCGAGAATAGTCATGGCGAAACGGGTAAGAGAAACGGATCGCCAGGAAATAGAAACAACCGCCGAACATTCAAATTCGAATATCATGCAAATTATTGAAGAAGTAAAAAACGACCTTAAGAAAATAAGAGATTCCTTGTAATAATAGAAACAATAAGGCATTTCGGGGCGTAGCGCAGCCTGGTAGCGCACTAGACTGGGGGTCTAGTGGTCGCAAGTTCAAATCTTGTCGCCCCGACCAATATTTTTAGGCGGCTTTCTTTTAAGCCGTCTATTTTTTTATCCCAATACCGAGGAATTGCAAGTGAAAATCCTGGTAACCAATGATGATGGGATACATGCTCCCGGGCTGATTGCACTTGCAGACTCTTTGAAAAATATCGGCACCGTTGCCGTGGTTGCACCGGATAGAGAGCGAAGCGCCATCGGGCACGCGCTTACATTACATCATCCACTCAGGGCGGTTAAAGTCGGGCAGAATATGTTTGCCGTGGACGGGACGCCAACCGACTGCGTAAATCTCGGGATACACAGTCTTCTTGAATTCAAGCCGGATATTGTTGTCTCTGGTATAAACAACGGTGGAAATCTTGGCGATGACGTGACCTATTCCGGGACGGTTTCCGCTGCGATGGAAGCAACCCTGATGGGGATTCCTGCCTTTTCGATTTCTCTGGTTACATCAGGAGAAGAAAATAATTATGCCGCGGCCGCGGATTTTGCCGTAAAACTTGCTGAGATGGTTCACAAAAAAGGCCTTCCGGCCGACACCTTCCTGAATGCGAATATACCCGACCTTCCCATTGACAAACTCCTAAAGCCACTTATAACAAGCCAGGGTAAGAGACGTTATGAAGGGATGATCATCGACAAGGTGGACCCGCGTGGAAGGAATTATTACTGGATCGGAACGGTTGATCTTAATTTTCACGATATAGAAGGAAGTGATTATTCAGCTGTTTCTCAAGGCCATATATCCATCACCCCCCTTCATATAGACCTTACAAATTATAATTCCATATCAATCCTGAAAAAGTGGGATTTCAGCTAGTTCTGGACATTTGCCTCTGTTTGTTATATTTTTCCACTTCATGGGTATGAAAAATGATCAATTTTGAGAACTCAAGAAAAAGAATGGTTGAATCCCAGATAGTGGCCAGGGGAATCAGTGACCGTCGCTTGATTGATACTATGCTGAAGGTTCCACGCCACATTTTTGTGGAAGAAGCCATGGCTTCCCAGGCTTATAGCGATACGCCACTTCCTATCGGAGAGAAGCAGACCATATCACAACCTTATATGGTGGCGCTTATGACGGAGATGCTGCAGCTTAAGGGAACTGACAGGGTTCTGGAGATAGGCACGGGTTCCGGTTATCAGACAGCGATCCTCGCCCAGCTCGCAGACAGGGTATATACAATTGAAAGGATTCGACCTCTGGCGCTCAAAGCCCGCAAGGCCTTGGACAGTTTAGGTTTATTGAATATAAACCTGAGGATTGAGGACGGCACCTGCGGCTGGGAGAGTGAAGCGCCCTTTGACGCAATCATGGTTACCGCAGGCGCTCCCGATGTCCCTGGCCATCTTATTGACCAGCTCAGTATAGGAGGCAGGTTGGTTATTCCGGTCGGCAACCAGTGGGAGCAGGTGCTTGTACGAGTCATAAAGGGAACGGACGGCGCGGTTATCCGTGAAGAATCTACTAATTGCCGTTTTGTGAAGCTTATAGGAAAATTTGGCTGGAGTGATGATAGTTAAATAATTGGAGTCGCAATGGATATTGAAGATGACCTGCACAGTTTGGTTGCCGATGAACAAAGTGAAGAGCCGACAGAGGTTTTCGCCGAACCGGACCCCGATGCCCTTGACTTTGAAGAAGAAAGCGAAGAAGAGGTTGAGATAAAAGTTCCTGAGGTTGAGCATTTTGACGATGCCATAAAGCTCTACCTCCGGGAGATACAGAAAACCAAGCTTCTTTCGGCTGATGATGAAAAGGAATTGGCACAGCGCATAGCCAAGGGGGACAAAGCTGCGCGTGATAAAATGATCGAATCTAATCTGCGTCTTGTTGTCAAAATATCAAAAAGGTATATAAACCGAGGACTCCCTTTCCTCGATCTCATAGAAGAGGGAAACATGGGTCTGATTAAGGCCGTGGAACGTTTCAAACTCTCAAAGGAGTGCCGGTTTTCCACATATGCCACCTGGTGGATTCGGCAATCCATTGAGCGGGCCCTCGTCAATCAGTCTCGGACAATCAGGTTGCCTGTGCACGTATCCGATGACATCAACAAGATGTTGAGGGTGACCAGGGAACTTGTTCATAAGATGAACCGGGAGCCCTCGATCAAGGAAGTTGCCGTCGGGATGGATGTGAACTCCGCCTATGTGCGCCGCCTCATGGTATTATTGAAGAAAACTTATTCCATCGAGCAACCAATGGGCGAAAACAGTGATTATTTCCTAATAGATACAATTGAGGATACCTCTACGATCTCACCTGCGGAACTGCTTGAAGATCTGAACAAATACGAGCTTGTCGCTTCATGGTTTGAAACATTGTCAGACAATGAAAAAAGGATCCTGACGCTCCGCTTCGGTTTGGAAGACAAAGAGCCGCAGACATTGGATACAATCGGCCGCAGTTTCGGAGTCACCCGTGAGCGTATTCGACAGATCGAAGCCAAGTCGCTGGAGAAGTTGAGAAAATTCGTCGAATCCACACAAGTCAGTAATCGATAAAAAACCCTTGATAATTAGGAGACGGTATGGAAGATCTGAAAAATATTATTCGAGACATCCCCGACTTCCCCAAAAAGGGAATAATCTTCAAAGATATTACCACACTGCTTGCTGATGCCCAATCTTTCCAGAAGATGATAGATCTAATTTCCCACCGCTATGTGGGGCAAAAGATAGATAAGGTTGTGGGTGTGGAAGCACGGGGGTTTATCATCGGAGCGGCTCTGGCCTATAAACTGGGAGCTGGAATTGTTCTGGTCAGGAAACCTGGCAAGCTCCCTTCGGAGACCTTAAAGAAGTCATATGATCTGGAGTACGGTTCTGATAGCCTTGAAATCCATACCGACGCCTTTAAAAAGGGTGAAAAAATCCTTATCTGCGATGATCTCCTTGCCACCGGAGGGACAATGTCCGCTGTGGTGGAAATGATAAATGCCATGGGT
>JBGQDJ010000009.1:0-20200 GCA_041495805.1 Geobacteraceae bacterium | reverse complement strand
CGTTTTGAATATTAATTTTAGCGTCGCGCGGAATAATTGCATTGGAGGGTGGAAAATCATGATATACATTGCATGCAAAGGAAACGACCATGGAGCTATTCAAGCCTTTTCACATCGTCCTGGTTGAGCCGGAAATTCCACCAAACACCGGCAACATAGCCCGTCTCTGCGGTGCGACCCGAACGGTCCTGCATCTGGTGGGGAAACTGGGGTTTTCCACCGATGACAGGGCCTTGAAAAGGGCCGGGCTGGACTACTGGAAAGAGGTGGAGATCCGTTACTGGCGGGACCTGGATGAACTGAAGCAGGCCTTTCCGGATGGGCGGTTCATTTACACCAGCAAAAAGGCCGCAATCTGTTATGTGGATATCTCTTTCCGGGAGGGTGACTTCATCGTTTTCGGCAAGGAGACGATGGGTCTCCCCGATGAGCTGCTGGAGGCAAACCCGGACAGCTGCGCACGCATACCCATCACCGGCCGCGTGCGCAGTATAAACCTGTCAACAGCCGCAGGAATCGTCCTTTACGAGGCGCTCCGCCAGACCGGACAACTTGAATAAGATGAAACAGGTATTAAGGCTGAAGGCTGAAGACCGAAGGTCAACCTCACAGCCTTCAGCCTTCAGCCTGCTTTACGTCATATCTGGTTGATCGCCGACAACTTCCAGGGGTTATTCCCCACCGGCCTGGTAAATGTCCACTGTTCCTCGAACTTCACCGGATCGGTCCTGCTCCCCTCAACCACGGCTCCGCTGGAATCGTCTGTGGTATAATCCAGAAGATTGGCATAGACCCTGGCGGTTACATAGTCCTGCCCCTCCTCCTGCCAGGCCTCAACAATGTCCACACTACGCACGGCAATATTCTCCAGCCTGTTGACCCGCTTCTCCCTCAGCATTCGGTCGATATCTCCCTGCAAAATCGTCCGCATCTCTTCGGTCAGAAGAGTGGCCGCAGGCGCCAGGTCGCGGTTCATCCAGGCGCTCTGGACCTTGAAAAATAAGTCCATCACGTTATCTGTGAAGCGATTTTCGTCAAATGAGGAATCCATCTGGCGAATATGGGCAAGACCCGCCAATGGATCCGACTGTCCCGATTCATACCGGCTGCCGAAATCCCGGGGAGGAGCGGTATAGCCCTGCTGGACTCCTCCCTGGTCATAGCCGCCCTGAGAGGAGATCGACTCATCACGTCTCCTTTTCACCATCCGATAAATAAAATAACAGATCCCGCCTATGAGGATAATCTCGAAGAGGCCGATTCCGCTACCACCGATGCCGCCGCCGGCAAAGCCGAGTCCCCGGAAAAGCATGCCGCCAAGCATGCCGCCGACGATCCCGCCGGCCATGCTCCTGAAAAAACTTCCGCCCGGCTGCTGATATGGCTGTGAATAGGGGGCCGGCGCCTGCTGAGTCTGGGTGGGGCGAGAGTATGGTGCGGCCGGAGGCGAATAGCTGCGCGTCCCCCTGCTGCCGAATGACCTCCCTCCGCCCAACCTGGCGGATGCGTCGGATTCCATGATGGCAACCATTACCAGGAGCAAGGTTGCGAAGACAGCCATTCCCTTTGCTGCTCTGATGTTCATATTATTATCTCCATTTCAGTTATTTGTTCTGACAGCAAATTCGCGGTGTAACCATATCATGTTTTCCCGTCCGTACCCTGTATTTTTTGCTCCCGCCCTATAAACCAGTAGAGAATCATGCCGAGCATCGGGACCATAATTACCGCCAGGAGCCAGATGAGCTTGTTCGATCCGGTGAATTCATTTTTCAGAATATCGACCAGCGCCCAGATCCAGAATGCAAATGCTGCAAGCATGATGAGGGACATCATGAGCAGAAACGACAGCCCCATTATCCCGGCAACACCGATCATACCGAATTCATGCATGCTCATCTCCTTTTGCCGCGTTTACGGTCACGAATTCCCTGACCTTCCGGACCGCGTTTTCGACCGCGCGATTTTCCGGCAGTGTCGCGGAAAGCCCGTCGATATAGCCGCGATCCAGGGCCATCCTGAATGATGCCGGGAAATTGAGGTCAAATACCCATGACAATTGCAGCAGCTTGAAATCGTTGAGGCTCTTCAATGCTGACAGATTAACCATCTCTCTTCGCTCAATGGAGTTCAGCACATCACGGGAACAGCCGGGCAGGTCGGGAAACCCGAGTCCCACGGCAGAGGCGCGCTCCGTTTCCGGAATCCTATAATATTCCACGAAAATCCGCCAGATGTCCAGCTTGTCCGCATCGCGGATAAGGCGTGTAAAAAGAAGGTCGCGGCTGTCAATTGTGTCGGGAATCCTGAATACGTTATGGAGTGAGATTGCCAGGTATATTGTCCGACGCTCCGCTTCAGGAACAATTTCCAGCACGTCCCCGTCTTTTAGTATCTTCACCCCCAAAGCCGCGTGATTTACCGATAAGTCATCCCTGAATGTGGAATAGCGCCGGTACTGCTCAAACCGCCCCAGATCATGAAACAGGGCGATTGTTTCCGCGGTCGCCCTGTCGCCCTCGTAAACGTCCAGGCTTCCTGTCAGGAGGTTCATGTTTTCACGGACAAGGCCGGTATGCGTCTCTTTCAGGGCAATGTTTCGGTTGTCCGCAATGTTTTCCGTGTAAAATCCCCGGCAATACACGGCAAACCATTCCTTCAGATGCTCAAGCGCATTACATTCCATTTTTTAAGCCGTTGCAGAAGATAAGATACCCCTTCCTGATCCATGCCATAATCATTTACCGATTTTTACTATAAATACCGTTGTAATGCAATCTTATCGTAGTTTCGGCGACATGACGGAGAATGTAGATGCTTAGATTTCAGCACTCTTTTATTTTTCGAAGGTAAACAACGAGGAATAAAATGGGAAAGGGGTAACCGCTTCCGGAATTTCCCGGAACAAAACGCATTACGCAGCGCGCCTCTCACGGTAAAAGCGGACCAGCTCATCATAGGGAAGCGGCTTGCTGAATAGAAAACCCTGTAGCGCATGACAACCGTGATCCCGGAGGAATGCCAGCTGTTCTTCGGTTTCCACACCCTCGGCAAGCACCCTCAGCTTGAGGCTGTGGGCCATGGCGATAATTGCATTTGTGATCGCCGCGCTGTCGGAGTCGGTGGTGATCTCCTGGACAAATGATCTGTCGATTTTCAGGGTATCAATGGGGAACCGTTTAAGGTAGCTGAGCGAAGAGTACCCGGTGCCGAAGTCGTCGATTGCGATATGCAGCCCCATCTCCTTCAATGCACGAAGCGTGGAGACTGTCTCCTTGGCATTCTTCATCACGACGCCTTCGGTAAGCTCCAGTTCGAGAAAGCGCGGATCGAGCCCGGTTTCTTTGATAATCCCGGCAACGGTTTCCAGCAGATTCTCGCGGATAAAGTGCTGGCCGGAAAGATTTACCGACACTGTAATGTCGGGGAGGCCGTCCCCCTGCCATCTCCTGAGCTGCTCACAGGCCGTACGCATCACCCATTCATCGATCTGGATGATAAGGCCTGTCTCCTCGGCAAGCGGGATAAAGTCCGCGGGCGACACCATCCCCAACTCCTGGTGCTTCCACCGGATCAGGGCCTCCACGCCGATGATTTCCTCGGTCAGGATGTCAAACTGCGGCTGGTAGTAAAGGATGAATTCTTCACGTTCCAATGCCTTGCGCAGATGGTTTTCAAGGGCAAGCCGCTCAAGGGTGCTGGCGTTCATGGACTGGGTGTAGAACTGAAAGTTGTTTCTCCCCAGGTCTTTCGCATAGTACATTGCTGTATCGGCGTTCTTGATGAGTGTGACGATATCATTCCCGTCATTGGGGAAGAGACTGATGCCGATGCTCGTGGTGACGGTGACCTCATGACTGTCCAGGTTAAAAGGTTGCGATACGGCGCTGATGATGCGTTGCGACACCCTGGCCGCATCCTGGACATTGGTGATGTCGTTCAGAAGGACAGTGAATTCGTCTCCGCCAAGGCGCGCCACCGAGGAATTCAGATCGCCTCCCTCGTCCCTGCCGACGGTATCGCTCCTGCGTACGCAAATCAGAAGCCGTTCCGCAACACCCTGCAGAAGCTTGTCGCCAATACTGTGTCCAAGGGTGTCATTGATATATTTGAACCGGTCAAGATCCAGAAAGAGGATTGCCGCAACCCTTTTTGTCCGGATTGCATGGTTAAGTGCATGAGCCAGATGCTCCTTGAAGAGGAGGCGGTTCGGCAGACCGGTCAGGCTGTCGAAATAAGCGAGATTGTATATCTGCGCCTCAGCCTGTTTACGTTCGGTAATGTCCTGCATGATCCCGGCCATCCAGAACGGCCGGCCTTTCTCATTGCGGCTTACTTCGGCTTCGGCATGAACGACCCTTTCTTCTCCATTGGGAAGGAGAATCCGATAGTCGATGTTATAGGTCTTCCTGCCCAGGAGAGCCTCATCGATTGAAGTAGCAACGTATTCACGGTCAAGGGGATGCACCGAATTGAGGAACGATTCATATGTTGCGTCAAAACCGATGGCGTCAACGGTAAATATCCGGAAAAGTTCCTCGGAACAGTAAAACTCATTTCCGATTATGTTCCACTCCCAACTGCCGATATGGCCTATCCGCTGTATGTCTATAAAACGGGCTTCATTCCGGCGCAGGCTGTCTACCGCCTGCTTTGCCCGGAGCATGTAATGCACCCTGTAACCAAGAACCATCCAGTTTATAGGCTTTGTAATAAAATCGGTGCTCCCGACATCATACGCTCTCTTGATCGACTCGATGTCATTCAGACCGGTCATCATGAGCACCTGTGTATCGTCGCCGCCGGGGAATTCACGTATCTCGGTGCATGTGGCATAGCCATCCTTGCCGGGCATCATTACATCCAGAAGAACAATGTCCGGTCTGAAACGTGCAAAAGCCGCAAGCGCCTCTGATCCGTCTTTCACCTCCTCTACCCGGAAACCTGACTGCTCCAGGGTTTCACGGGCAAGCAGACGCACCATTTCATCGTCATCCACAACCAAAACTATCGCTCTACTGTTTTTTGTCAGTTGCCCGATCATTGCGGACCTCCCTGGTGCAACGCGGCAAGGGCAATCCTTACCGCTTCATATTCGGTTTCGATTCTTGCCAGGATCTCACTGTTCACTGCCATGGTGTTGACGATTCCGAAACTCTCCATCTCGCCGCAGATTTCCGCAAGCCGGAGCGCGCCAAGGTTTGCGCTCCCCGATTTGAAGCTATGGGCAATAAAACGGATAAGCTCTCCGTCATTTGCAGATATTGCTTCATTCATCTGCCGGATGAAAACAGGAGATTGGGAAAAATAATGATCTATCACTTTTCCGAGAATATCGGGCGCTCCCTCCCGTTGCAGGGATCTAATGTTGTCCAAAGACTTCAGGTCGATTGGCGATGCTTCAGGAATGACCGGTTTTCCATTCTCTCCGGCAGTACCGGCCACAGGTCCCAAGGGAAGCCAGCGCGCGAGTGCTTCACGCAACTCCTCAATAGTGAAAGGCTTCCTCAGGAAGTCATCCATACCGATAGAGAGGCACCGATCACGGTCCTCATCAGTCGTGTTGCCGGTTATTGCTATAATCGTCACGCGCCGTAGCGTGCCATTTTCCGAATTAACCGCCGACTCCCTCTCCCTGATCAGTCTGGAGGCTTCATAACCATCCATCTGCGGCATCTGGCAATCCATCAAGATCAGATCATAGGATTCTTCCATCGCCCTATCAAAGGCCTGAATGCCGTTTTCCGCCAGATCAACACGACAGCCAAGCATCTCAAGCATCATTTTGGCGACTTCCTGATTTACCAGGTTGTCTTCGGCTACAAGCAGATTGGCGCTGAACCCCGTCTCTATGTTGTATATATCCTGTCTGTTGCAGGTCAGACCGTTATTTGGCTCTGAACATCGGGAGGTGCAAGGGGTATTAGTGCTCATGTCAAATTCGAACCTCCGGCTGGAATAGGACTTCTATTTCTTTTTCGGCATAAAACGCTGAATACTTTAACTCTAAAGTCAGCGGCACCGTGACCGAATAAAAAAGAAAGGGAGCTTGCACTCCCTTTCTTTCATTTCTCCAGTATTTATAAGCATCAGGCAGACTAACGGCTTATCGATTTCATCGAATCAATCATCGAATTTACCCGCCGGGCCCTTGTCGCTCAAGATCGACCCGGCCTTCTCCAATATCTTCTCATCGGTCCAGTCCGCCGGATTTTGAAGCCGGCTCCCCTTTGGCCCCAGATCAAAGGAACCGGCCTTGAGGATCGCCTCAACAGCAAGGGGCGCTGTGTCCCGGCCATTGAGAACCTCGGACATCATTTTGAAGGCAAAATCCTCAACTGCACGTGCCATGCGCTCCCTGACCTTTTCAGGCTGGGCAAGGAGCTTGTTTTCAAAGGGTAGATTGATGTTCTTGTAGTCCCCCTTTTTCCACCCCTTGGATTCGGCAAAAGCGACCATCTCGGCCCAAAGTTCTTCGGTCACCCCTTCCCCCTTGACCTTCTTGAAATTTCCGTCGCCGTCAAGGATGGCGTTGCCGTAATCGTTAACCTCCACTCCCCACGAAATCATCTGAAGTGCGGTTGCTACATTCGCCTTTGTGGTGGCGGTCTCGGCGGCGATACGACGGAGCCTTTCGGAGCTGTTCCCCGAGGTGCCGTGCTGGGCGCCGTTTACCTTGTAAGGTTTGAGGGCATTATGAATCTCAGATGTCAGCCCCACCTGTATCCCCGCGTCGCTCGCCTCAATGCCGTGGGTTGTGCCGTTATTAAGGGCAATCCAGTCCGGGAATATGTCCCGGGCGTTCAGCCCTTGTATGAGGAAGAGAGCCTCGGAAACGGTGGATAGCCCTTCCTTCCCCTTGATCTCGCCAACCTCGGTTTCGAGTCCCGCCCATTTTGGAATGAATGGGAAGAGTTCAAGATTGGCAAGGAGATTTTTGTCATCGGGAAGATGGGAAGCGTCAATGGCTATTGAAGTGATCCCCGCCTCGAACATGGTCGGGATCTCAACCTTTGCGGAAGCTACGTCCTTGTCGCTCTTTATCCCGTAATGGTCGGCATGTATGGCGACCGGCACGGTGATGCCCATTTCATTGCAAAGGGCATCGACAATACGCGCCATGTTCCAGTAGTTGACCGCGCAGTATGCCTTCTGCCCCCCTTCAGACTTGGCGATCTCGATGATCAGCACCGTATTCGCCCTCTGCGCGGCCTTTAGCGCCCCGCGAATCACGAAGTAATTCCGTCCGTTGGCGGCCATGGAGATCGCGTTTCCCTTTGCTGCCATGGCCCGGTCAATCACCTTGCCGCTGATGATGAGCGCCTTGGAATTGGGAAACAGTTTCCGAATGTTGGGGGGACGCCCCACCTGAAGTGCTTTTTCAAAACCTGCTGAATACATTGCATTCTCCTTTCAGTGTGCATTGTGGAGGATGAAGAGGACAAAATACGGCAGTGTGATGATCAGATAAACCCATACCTCGCCTGTAAGGTTCACCCATCATAATATACCCAATTTTTTGGAATATATTCCGCATTCACTTCGTATTAATTAATATCACCATACTGCCTCAGAATCAAGGGAGATTAGGTCCGATTTCTGTAGCGCCCTTGCATTAAACCTCAACTCCACATATAATAAACAGCGCAAAAGGAGGCTTTAGTTGACAGAGACCGTTTTATTCCACGAATCCCTTCTCCGGACTCACCTGACGGTGGATGTCAGGACGCCCCTCGAATATGATGAAGACCATATTCCGGGCGCCGTCAATGTACCACTTCTCGGCAACGAGGAACGGGTTGAGATCGGCACCATGCACAGGCATATCGGGCCCCATGCAGCGAGGATTCGCGGGCTGGAAATGATCGCGCCCCGCATCCCGGATATGGTTTCAGCCATTGGCGAAGCCGCCGCGGGGCGGCCGGTACTGGTTTATTGCTGGCGCGGCGGCTTGAGAAGCAAGACCATCACCTCCATACTCGAACTGACTGGATATACTGCGGTCCAACTCAGGGGTGGATACAAAGCATTCCGCCGCCACATTCTGGAATACTTTACTCCTTTCTCCCCCCCCGGACCCATTGTGGTTATCCACGGCATGACCGGCATCGGCAAGACCGCTTTCCTTCAAGGATTGAAGAGCGAACTGTTTACGGTAATAGACCTGGAGGGTCTTGCCTGCCACCGGGGCTCAGCCTTCGGGGAACTGGGCCTCACCCAGGAACTGCCCCAGAAACGCTTCGAGACTCTTCTCTGGGAAGCATTCAGCAACGCCCCGAGCGGAAAACCGGTGGTTGTCGAGGGCGAGAGCAAGAGGATCGGCAAGTTATCCCTTCCCGGCGACATGTACGAAGTTATGCTTCAGAGCCCCAAGGTCTGGTGCAACGCCTCGCTGGAAACACGGGTCAGGCGACTTATCGACGAATATGGACGTCCGGATTACCGGGACGGGATGGCGGATGCGCTTCAGAGAATCAAAAAGAGACTAGGCCCGGACAAGTATGCCGAGATCTCCGGTTACCTGCAAAGGTGGGAACTTGAGCCGTTTACGGCGGAACTCATCAGGCATTACTATGACAAGGTCTATTACAAAACCAGGAGTTGGCGCGAAGATGCCGTCATTTCCCTTGAAGATTACCCTGAAGCAGAACTGGAACTGGAGCGTTTCATAAATGAACATGTGATTTGATAATCAGAAAGGAGAGCAGCGTATGAATGAATTACTGGGTATAATCCTGGCCGGTGGGGCCGGTGAACGTCTGAAACCCTTGACCACCGCAAGGGCAAAACCGGCGGTCCCTTTTGGCGGGAAATACCGGATAATCGATTTTGTTCTCAACAATTTCATCAATTCCGGCATGCAAAACATAAAGATCCTTGTTCAATCCCTGTCTCAACCGTTGATCAATCATGTAAACAAGCTATGGCCCTCGGTTCCGGTCTACAATTACTATGTCCAGGCGATTCCGGCGCAGAAGAGAATAAGCGAAGACTGGTACAAAAGCACAGCGGACGCGGTTTACCAGAATATGAATGTCTTTTCGGACAATCCGCAGTACAAGCGGGTTGCCATATTTTCCGGTGATCATATCTTCAAAATGGACGTAAGCCAATTGGACCGTTATCATCAGGAAAAAGGCTCCGATTTTACGATTTCCTCAATGGTCATAAAAGCAGAAGAGGCCTGCCGTTTCGGAATCCTTGAGGTAGACGCGCAAAACAGGGTTATCGGATTTGAAGAGAAACCCGTGCAGCCAAAGGAAATTCCGGGGAAGCCGGGGTATTGTCTCACATCGATGGGAATTTACCTTGCCGACATCTCAACCCTGATCGACATACTGAATGAAGACGCTAATAACGAAGCATCCACTCACGACTTCGGAAATGATGTAATACCTTTCATGTTGAAAAACGGGACAAGGGTTTTTGCGTATGATTTCGCCGAAAACAATGTCCCGGGCGAGGAACAGATATACTGGCGTGATGTCGGCACGATCAGGGCATACTGGGAAGCCAACATGGACCTTGTGAGCATCAAGCCAGAACTGAACCTGTACAATGATCTGTGGCCCATAAAAACTACACCTGACTTTACTCCGCCTGCAAAATGCGTTTTCAGGCAATCCCTTGTTGATAATTCAATCATGAGCGGAGGATGCATTGTCACCGAGGCGATATTAAGCAACTCTGTACTCAGCCAGCGGGTCCGCGTTGAAAAGGGAGCGCTGGTCTGTGAAAGCGTCATTTTCTCAGGGGTCAGTATCGGAGAAGGGGCGAAGATAAGGAAAACGATAATCGACAAGAATGTTCAGGTTCCGCCTTTCACTCAGATCGGCTACTCCAGGGAAGAAGACGAGGCTCGAGGTTTCAAGTTCTCGGAAGGCATCACTGTTGTGCCTAAAAATTATGTTTTCGTTAATTAATTAATCATACCTTACGGGGCTCCACAAAATTATATTTTTCCATGAGCTGCTTCCATGAAAGGGCATAAATCACGGAACAGCCAAAATGATTTTTTACGATTTGATGCAGAGTTATGCATAACGGCACATCATCACGACTGATAATGCGAACTCCACTGAAATGCTCAAATATTGCATTGACCGTAGCGTTTCAGTGGTGATATACTCCCTTCGCTAAAAATATACCCTTGCATAAATAACTCTGACTAAACATGAAAAGTATTCTTGTTATAGATGATGATCAAGACGTACGCACATGTGTCCGGAACATTCTGGAACACTCAGGATTCTCTGTGCTGGAAGCCGAAAACGGTAGTGTCGGAATCGGCATCTTCAGGAACAACCCCGTGGATCTCATCATAGTTGACCTCTTTATGCCTGAGAAAGAGGGTATTGAAACCATCATTGAATTGCGAAAGGGATACCCCGATCAAAAGATTCTGGCCATATCGGGTGGTATCCCCGGTTACGGTCCCGACCACTTTCTTCATATTGCAACGAAACTCGGTGCTGACGGCACTCTTGACAAACCATTCAACATGCAACAGCTGCTCGCTAAAGTTGAGACTCTCCTGGATCCGCCCGCACTGACATCCCACGTAATTGATAACCTCCAATGAACCCTCTTCATTATATTATCGGTCTTGCAATGGTAATTGGCCTACCGTTTGGTTCTGTTGAATCGGAAATTCCAACTTTACCCTATTACGATTTCGGGGCCTGCCCTTTCGAGTGCTGCACATACGGAACATGGACAGCGAAGACAAAGACGATTCTTATGAAAGAGCACAACGATTCATCTCCCGCAGTTACGGTCGTGAACGCTGGTGAAGATGTTCAGGGGCTCACAGGGGTTGTTATTACGACCGAGCCGGGTAAGGTAAAAATCCTGAAGAAAATCGCCTTCAACGTGGAAAATTCACAGGAAGAAATTTTGCTTTTGCCGGATGACGTGATATATGCCATGCGGTATGTTGGAGAAGGCTACGACAAATATTATTTTGAAGGCATTTTCCTGGTCGGCCAGACTAATATTAAATCTGTCGGTAAAAGTGAATACTGGCAAGTCAACAGCTTGCCGAAATCGGTCTGGTGGGCAAATATCAGCCGGCAAAACGGTGAAACCGGGTGGACCCATGAACTTGACCATTTTGATCACATCGATGCCTGTGAATAGCTATACTAATTAAACCAGGTCCGAAACCGCATAGCACTCAAATCTCCTCCATTTAAACTCAATACTTTAATCGCTCAATCCCCCCTCCAGAACTCCAATCGATAACGCTCTTCAGCTATAAATTAGAATATCACGGAGCATCCTTAACACTCTATCATTAGATATCAGTTACATTATTGATTCAGCAAAATTAATTTTTTGCATCTTGACAAATATTATCAAGTTGGTTATAAATATAAAAACTTGAATAATTAAGATTCAGGATACACGACAATACTAAACCATCCGCGAGGATGGGGCGGAAAGCCTAAAGGTTCTCACCGAGAAAGCCGGGTTGCCGAAATATCATGCGATATTAGGTCCCGGTTTTTTATTGCCCGTAAAACAGAAAGGAGTTTAAGGCTACAAAGTTGAACTCGCCTGAAAAGGCAAAGAGCATGACGGTCCGCTTTGCCTGCGAAAACCGGCATGACATTTGTTGGTGGTAGACGAAAATACTAAACCATCCGCGAGGATGGGGCGGAAAGCCTATAGGTTCTCACTGAGAATGCCGGGTTGCCGAAATATCACGCGATATTAGGTCCCGGTTTTTTATTGCCCGGTCTTTTGGGACCATTGGATTCTCATTCAAATAAACCGACGAATCTACCGATTAAACAACTTAGTTTTTCCGAATAAACTAAATGAAAGGATCAATGATGAACAAATTCAAAAAGATTTCCACGCAACTTTTTTTTGTAATTTCACTTTTTGCGGCGCCGTTTCTGGTGACCAATGCATTTTCTCAATCCGGTTACTACACAAGCGCAGGCTGTACCGACTGCCATTTATCATCACCAACCACCTGCAACGGTTGCCATGGCCACGGCACGCATCCAAGCAGTGCGAAAAGCTCCATAAATGTCGCAGGAGTCACCAATAAAACATCTTATGCCCCTGGTGAAACAGTCAGTGTGACCTTAACCGGCGGTTACAAATCCGGCTGGGTCCGCGTCGTGCTTTATGACCAGAACTCGGTTGAGGTAGCGAGATCGAGCGGAAATGACAGCGGCCAAGGAAGCTCGGCCACCTATCCTGCGACCTTGAGCGCACCTGCGCCCTCAACACCCGGCACCTACACCTGGAAAGCAGGCTGGTACGGAAATGTCTATGATAAATCCGGAGCCACCTTCGGCGCCGGCTGGACTCCGGACGCTACAAATCCCGATCATGGTTATGAGCTCGTGAGCACCAATTCGTTCACTGTTGCAGCAGTTGCGGCAGCGCCGACGATTACCTCGGTTACGCCAAGTACGCTTGCCCAGGGCGCAGTCAATCAAACGGTCGCCATCGCCGGGACAAACCTGACCGGTGGCACGGTAACCTTCAGCAACGCAGGGGTCACCCACGGCGCGGCTACCATCACCGCCACCTCTATCACTCTGCCGGTTAGCGTTACCGCCGGAGCGATTCTTGGTGTAGGCACGGTCACTGTCACCACGGCCGGGGGGAGCGTCTCAAGCGCTTTCACCGTCAGCGCGACCGCCAAGAACCAGCTGACCGTAACCATTGGCGGTACCGGTGCCGGCTCGGTAAACAGTGCTCCAATTGGGATTGCCTGTGCCACCGGTACCTCTACCAACTGTAGCGCACCTTACGACTCCGCCACCTCAGTCACACTGACGGAGACTCCGGGCACATCCACCTTCGTTGGATGGGGTGGAGATTGCAGCAGCTTCACTACCGCCACGACCTGCACCGTTGCAATGTCGGCCGTCAGAAACGTCACTGCCAATTTCAATTCCTCTGCACAGGCAAAGATCGGATCAACCGGGTATGCCACGCTTGCTTCGGCCTACAGTTTGGCAGCAAGCGGAGCGATTATCAAACTCATAGACAGCAGTATGTCGGGGCCCCTGACAATTGGCAAGATTATCGTTCTTGATGGCGGATACGATGCTTCCTTCGCAACCAAGACCGGCCAGCCGACAACGTTGAGCGGGATTCTCACGGTCACTACCGGTAGCCTGACAGTGGCCGATATAGAGGTGATGTAGTACTGAACGGCTGAATAAGCTTCCCCCACTGAATAACAGTTGAACAAAACCCTCCCGGTTTGCTCCGGGAGGGTTTTTGTTTGTTTTCCGCATAACTGGTTCCAGATATTGGTTCAGGGGACCGTCCACGCCTATTTCTCTTCTCACATATTCCCCTTGACAATAGGCGGTAATCACATAAAATTTTTATTGTCGATTATTACTTCACAGCAACGTATTTCAGCTGCATCAATCTTCGACATAACGATCACGGAAAGGGGCTTAAATATGAAAATGAATGATATCAAGGAAATTGCCCGGCAGAGGGGAATCAACCCGGCAAAGATGAAAAAGATCGATCTCATAAGGGCGATCCAGCAGGATGAAGGTAATCCGGCTTGCTGCACAACGGGGACTAAGGAGGAATGCGGCCAGGCGGATTGTTTGTGGCGTGATGATTGCGATTGATTGGACGGAACATCGTCAGTTAACTCTATGACTTATATCAGGAGTTGTCGATTTTGTAGCGTTCCAGCCTGTCCCGCAGGGTATTGCGGCTAATTCCAAGAAGCTTGGCCGCAACTACCTGATTCTGTGAACTCTTTTCCATAGCCATGTGAATGAGCGCCTTTTCAAGCCCCATATTGACGTTGTCGTATACGTTTCCCCTGTTTTTCAGGCATACCCTGTCGAACATCGGCTCCAGTATGTTCCAGAATACCGTGTAGTAATCATCCACGATGCCGTCCAGATTTATCTCCATCTTACCGTTCACGGGCCTCATCAATGAGTCGAAATCTTCAGGCATCAGCATCTCGCTTTTACAGAATACCGTGGCGGAATTGATCACATTTTTCAGTTCCCGTATGTTCCCTTCCCAATGGTTCGAAACCAGCATGTCCATAGCATCCGGCGCTATCCCCTTGAGCTTTTTTCCGTATTTTTTGGAGAACATGTTAAGAAACAGGTTCACCAGAAGAGGGATGTCTTCAACCCGGTCCCGGAGGGGGGGAAGATAAAAGGATACAACCCGCAGACGGTAAAACAGGTCTACCCGGAATTTCTTTTCCTTAACGCAACTCAGGAGACTTCTGTTGGTAGCGGCAATTACACGGACGTCCACTTTTATGGTTTCATTCCCACCAACCCGCTCGAATTCCTGGTTTTCAAGCACCCTCAGGAGCTTTCCCTGATTGGCCTGGCTCATTTCTCCTATTTCATCCAGAAATATTGTGCCGCCGTTGCACTGTTCGAACTTGCCTATGCGACGGGCATGTGCATCGGTAAAAGCCCCTTTCTCATGGCCGAACAGTTCGCTTTCAAGAAGATTTTCCGGCAAGGCGGCGCAGTTGACCGCCAAAAAGGAGCGATTCCGGCGCTGCGAGTTATTATAGATGGCACGAGCCAGGAGTTCCTTACCAGTGCCGCTGTCTCCCTGAACCAGGACAGTAGCGTCCGAATCTGAAACCTTGCCCACCATCTTCCAGATTTCCAGCATCTCCGGAGATGACCCGATCATTATATCCGTGTCCGTCTCCTCGCCTGCCGACGCCTCCGATTCCCTAGTAAAGCGGACCTTTCTGCTCAGGAGGTTGCATTCCAGCGCCTTATGAACAATGTTCTGCATCTTCCTCATGTCGAATGGCTTGGTAAGGTAGTCATAGGCGCCCAGCTTCATCGCCTCGATGGCTGTCTGGGTCGTACCAAACCCGGTAGCTATTATAACCGCAAGTCCAGGGTCTATCTTTTTTGCCTCTTTCAGAACATCCAGACCCGACTTGCCAGGCAGATTAATATCGAGTATGGCCACATTGGGCCGCTCGCTCGCTATACGACGCAAAGCGGCGCTGCTGTCACTTTCCAGAAAAAGCTCAACATCCTCCTGGAAACAGGATTTGAGCATCTGCAGAATACTCGGTTCATCATCAAGAATGAGAAGTTTGTATTTCATTGGCCCCGCCTTTTAGCGACAATTATTAAGCGGATTAACCGTCGCCGCCAACTCATAATTTTCATATCCATTACTTTCTGTATCGGATAAATATTCCATTTGCTTAGAAATTATTTTAATTCCCAGGGATGAGAACCGTTTCGCAGGTTTTTTTGCCAAAAGCCCCGATTGTCTGTTGTTAAATCATCGGATACGAATCATTACGGTTTGTATTGCACGTTCTTTATGCTATGATTTGATTGATATTTGACCCTGCTGACCTCCACTTCAGAAAGGACATTACATGCCCAAAATCCTTCCAATGTCATCTATTTTAGCTCTCTTCCTTTTTGTATGCGGTTGTGCCATGTTCAATGCCTGGCAATCGATTCCCCCACCGGGCGGGTGCGACCAGTGCCATACCCTTCCCATCAGCACCAACTGGCAGGTGGCTTACAAGGTTGCCGTTCTCAGCGATGAACGAAACCGGGACTATTTCAAGACCCCGGAATACAACATGCCGAAGGGCGATCAACCCGCATCATCACTGGATGTACGCAAAGTCGAAGAGCTTAGATGCTTCGAATGCCACAAGACTCCAAATGCGGCGCATAAGGGACGTATGGGGCGCTTTCATCATTGAGGGTATTGGAACAGGCCTATCTGCATGCCTTGCATCTGAACATTTGAGATAAATAATATCATGATCAGATCGATCCGCAAGACAAAGATTATTGCCACCCTTGGACCGGCAAGCTCATCCGCCTCGATGATCGAGCATTTGATGGAAGCAGGCGTGGATGTCTTTCGCCTAAACTTTTCCCACGGCTCCAATGATGACAAAAAACAAATTATCAAAACCGTGCGACAGATTGCAAAGCGTTGCGACAAGGCCATCGGCATTCTTGCTGACCTGCAGGGGCCTAAAATCAGGACCGGCCGGATGGAAAACGGCGCTTTAGCCCTGGTCAAAGGGGAACTGCTCGACATCACCACAGATGATATCCTCGGGCGGCCGGGTCTGATTTCCACCATTTACCGCGATCTCCCCCATGATGTGAAACCGGGCTCACGGATACTGATGGATGACGGCATGATCGAGTTGAAGGTCCTTGACGTCAAAGGAAATCGAGTCCATTGTTCGGTTCTGGAGGGGGGGGTGCTGAAGGACCTCAAGGGAATCAACCTCCCCGGCGTGGATGTATCGACCCCATCCCTCACCCGGAAGGATAGGGATGACCTGGAATTCTGCCTTGGTACGGGTATTGATTTCATAGCCCTCTCCTTTGTCCGCAAGAGCGACGATGTTGAGGAATTGAAGAGGATCATCTTCGAACATAACCAGAACATTCCGATAATTGCCAAGATTGAGAAGCCAGAGGCTCTCCGCAATTTCAAGACGATTCTCAAGGCAGCCGACGGCATCATGGTGGCGCGGGGGGACCTCGGAGTGGAAATCCATGCAGAGCGTGTCCCGTTGATCCAGAAAAAGATCATCAGTGCATGCAATGCAGCAGGTAAGCCGGTCATCACCGCCACTCAGATGCTCGAATCGATGATCAGCCATTCCCGTCCGACCAGGGCGGAGACTTCGGACGTGGCAAATGCCATCCTGGACGGCACCGATGCGGTCATGCTCTCCGTTGAGACAGCCTCCGGGCAATTCCCGGTTGAAGCTGTTAAAACCATAGTCCATGTCGCCCGCGATATCGAGCGCGCCGAGCGCCTGCGCCTGCCTGAAGAACGTGGAACACACAGCAATAATATTGCCGAGGCCGTTGCTGAAGCGGCATGCCATGCGGCAACAACTCTCAAGGCCAAGGCCATCGTGGTCTTCACACAGTCCGGCAGCACCGCTGCCCTCATCGCCAAATTCAGACCGCATCTTCCGATCATTGCATTTACTCCCAAGCATGAAATCCGGCAAAAACTCGCCCTTTACTGGGGAGTGCGTACATGGCTGGTCGGCTCGATGGAAGAACCCAGCCAACAGATCGAGGTGGTGGAAAAAACCCTTCTTGCCGAGGGGTTCAAAAAAGGGGACGTTGTGGTGATCACTATGGGGGCGCCTCTGGAAGCAAGGGGCTCCACCAACCTCATGAGGGTGCACAAATTGGGGACCGGGGGGTTTTACGAAATATTTTAAAATCCTGATCAAGGGAGGAAAGCCATGCGCACAGTATTTGAAGAAACTGAAATAAACGGCATGACATTGACCAACCGTCTGGTGCGTTCCGCCACGTGGGAAGGGATGTGCGATACTGACGGTCGGCCGTCCCTGAAGCTTGCACAGTGTTATGCCGATCTCGCAAAGGGAGCGGTTGGTCTGATAATCAGCAGCTACACCTATATTCGCAGGGACGGAAAGCAGTTTCCAGGGCAGATGGGAATTTATACCGACGACTTCGCAACCGAGATGAAGGCCCTGACTGCCGCAGTCCATGATCAAGGCGGGAAAATCTGCATGCAACTGGTCCATGCAGGGGGGCAAACCAATACAAAAATCATCGGCTGCCGACCGGTGGCACCTTCCGAGGTAACCGTAATGCAGTTTCCCGAGACCCCGGCGGAGTTATCCCTTGAAGATATCGCGGAGATTATCAGACTTTTCGGAGCGGGAGCGGCACGAGCCAGGGAATACGGTTTTGACGCCGTTCAGCTCCATGCGGCGCATGGATACCTGATCAACCAGTTCCTCTCGCCACTCACCAACCGGAGAAGCGATAACTTCGGAGGCTCCCCTGAGAACCGTCGCCGTTTTCTGATAGAGGTTTACCAGAGCGTGAGGGGCGCCGTGGGGAATGATTTCCCGGTTCTTGCCAAGCTCAATATTGCCGACAATCTGGAAGGTGGGCTTGAGCCGGATGACGGAATCGATGCGGCAAGGGCACTGGATCAGGAGGGGATCGACGCCATCGAGGTGAGCGCCGGTACACCTTCTTCCGGGGACCTCTCCCCGGTAAGGCCGGCGATCTCAAACAGGGAACATGAGGCGTACAATCTGCCTCTTGCCTGCCGCACCAAAAGCAATGTAGGCTGCCCGGTCATGGTGGTCGGCGGGATAAGGTCGCTGGAGATTGTCGAGGAGATCATCGGCAGAAGGGATGCCGACTACGTCGCCTTGGCCCGGCCGTTCATCCGTGAGCCCGGCCTTGCGCTGCGCTGGCAGCGAGGCAACAGGGAGCGAGCCACCTGTATCTCATGCAACGGCTGCTTCAAACCGGGGCTGAAGGAGGGTGGGATTTACTGCGTGATTGACAGGATGGAAAGTGAAAACAAGTAATATTCCTTGTAGGGAAGAAAATAGATAACAGCGTCCCGCCCGGCCCCCCTCTTCTCCGTTTATCCTGTCAAGCTAGGGAGATTGTCAGGTGTTTGCCAAGCGCCTTGGCGAACTTCTCCAGAGTAGAGACCTTGATATCCTCCGCGTGGTTCTCGATGCGAGATATAGCCGTCTTCTTGGTGTTGATCCGTTTGCCGAGTTCCTCCTGGGTCAGGCCCGCCTCCTCGCGTGCCTGGCGCAGCAAAACACCCAGCTTGAACACCTCGAACCCCTGCTCGAAATTTCCGGCAAATTCAGGGTCCCGCTTTTTTCTTTCTTTGATATATAGGCGCAAATCGCTCATGATCTCTTCCTCCGTGCCAGATACTCTCTTTTGTAAACTTCCGCCCGTTCAATTTCCCTTTGTGGTGTCTTCTGAGTCTTTTTTGCCAGCCCGTGGGTTAACACGACGATCGAATTGCCGGCAAAAAAGCAAAAGATGCGATAGGCATCGGGACCATGAGAGACACGCACTTCCCAGATATCATCGGTAGACGAGTTAAGAGGTTGGTAAATGAATTAAGAACGTCCCAGTGCCTTACCAAGAACGTCCCGGTGCCTTACCCTGGTTCGGCTCAGTGGCTGAGTTTTGCGCTAGCCAGACGATTGAGACTGACCCCTGCTTCAGCCGCCTGTATTGCCAGCTGCCGGTGCACATCGGGTGGGACACGTACCATAAATTTGCCGCTGAAAGTTTTAGCGGCAATTGGTTCCGGAACAGATTCTTCATTCCTTTGCATGTCGGCAACAACTTCTCCAACTAGTTTACGGATTCCTTTTAAAGCCGCCTCAGGAGTTTGCGCAAGCCAGCTTAAGCTTGAAAACTCAGCGCAAAGCCCCACGTATTCATCGTCATCTTCCGACCAAGTAACCCTATAGGTATATTTGTCATTTTTCCGTGCCATGTTCGACCTCCAACCGTTCAATTGCCTTGAGTACCTGCCTGACCTGATAGGCCTTAACTTGCCCGTTGCTGTTCTGGATGTTTACTCGCGGGTCACCAATCCACGGTGTCTTGTATACTCGGTGACTTCCGCTCTACTGACGGGCTTGCCCGAAATAGTGGTCGCATACCTTGCAGAGATCAGCGAAGCGCACACCTGAAGGATTGGAGCGCATTTTACCAACGATTTCGGTTAAATTCATCATGGAATAATAGTATCAATATTGATACTGCATGTCAATGGGGAAGAAGCAGAGACAGCTGGGATTAACCGCGAACAATGAAAGAGGCTACCCCGTTGTTTTGTTTTGCCTGTAGAATGCCAAGCGGAGTTCCGGGGACAGTATATAAAACTACCAGTCATTTAATATACTGTCCCCAGAACTCCGACGTTGCTGCAGGCGCTCATTGCAAAACTCAACAAATAGGCAATTGGAATTTCCACCCTATACATCCACGGTTTCCCAAATCCCCAATAAATGCATATTTTCGCAAACAATCCTTCGCGACTACCGGTAAGATGAGAAGGGGATTGACTTTAATGCGGGAAGGGTGTAGTAACTCAGCATTATCTCGGAGGTTTTTGTATATCGGTTTGATATTTTAATGAGGGCGAAATGGCAGCCTGTTTTTTGGCATATGGTAGATGAAGAAAAGCCGCTTGAATCAGTATATTTTGCTGATTGAGTGGCTTTTTTGTTTTGATACCCGATGTGCCGGAATTGGTGGTTAGTGGAGTAGATTTGAAGATGTACAGATCAGAGTTGCGAACCCTTTGGGCGCGCACGGAACGGATTATCAAAAGCTCAACAACACCTGAGTCCGTTCGCCCTGAGCTTGTCGAAGCCTGT
>JBGQDJ010000008.1:0-20401 GCA_041495805.1 Geobacteraceae bacterium | reverse complement strand
TGACAAACGGACACCAAATGAGGCTTATTTGCAGGGACTTGAAAAACTGAAATCGGCCGCCTGAAGCCGGCAACCACAACAACAATGGGACATTGCTTATTTACCCTTCAGGCTGTCTCACGAACCCCGGCCACCTCAAATACCGGTTTTTGGTTATATCTCATGGTGCAATACCGCTATTTGCTGAGGATGTCTCTCCCCTTGCGCTTTGCCCGGTAGAGCGCCTGGTCGGCCTCCTTGAGAACCTCGGCCGGGATTGAACGGTCATTACTCTCCGCCACGCCGATGCTGATGGTTACCGACACCGTCTCGCCTTCCCCGCTGCCGCGCTGCCTTTTGCCCAACCTGCTCGTCTCGGGCCTGGAGGTGTCGCGGAGCACAAGCTGATATGCGGCTATTGCCTTGCGCACTTCTTCCAGGTGCGGTATCGCCTCATCCAGCCGAGAACGCGGAAAGATGACGGTAAACTCTTCGCCGCCATAGCGGTATGGCTTGCCGCCACCCTTCACCTCATGGATTTTCCTTGCCACCATCTTAAGAACCTGATCACCCACATCGTGGCCGTACGCATCGTTAAAGTTTTTAAAATGGTCCACGTCGAGCATGGCGATAACGTAACGCCTTCTCATGTCCGTGAGCTGCTCATTGAGTGCGCGCCTCGACGGCAGACTGGTCAGGTCATCGCGAAAAGCCATATCGTGGGTATCCTGGAGGACCCCCAAGGTCAGGGTAAGGGCCGCGGCTGTTATGAAAAGCATCGGCATCTCCGGGATCGTCGGCCAGCCGCAGACCGCGGCCGCTGCCACCATGCTTCCGAGAAGCGCACTGTTGACCGGTGACAGGCTAAAGGCAAGGCGCATGGTTGCAATGGGAAAAGAGAGAGCCAGCACGAGCAGGAGCGGCAGGGAAAGGACAAACCCGCCAGGGAGAAGGGGAAGGAGGATATCTCTGCCTATGAACGCCCCAAAGCCCCCCTCGTGAAAATGAAGCAGCCAGGCGACCATGCCTGCCTGAAATGCAAGGAAGGCAAGGCGTATGCGTCCAGCGACGGTCAGCACACCTCGTTCGCGCATGAACATGAAAAGTGTGATGTTTATGGGGAAGAGCATGGCAAGGAGCCCGAAGGCGTTATGGCCGTGGATGGCCGGGGCGCCTCCGGAGAGGCGCGTATTCGACGCCCAGTGGAAGGCGGCCAGCAGGAGGAGAGCCAGGAAAACCCGCCCGCGCCGGAAATGAAAGCTCAAGAGGAGGCCTACCGAGATTGTGGGGAGTGGAATATATGGAAGAAGCTCGTTCCACGGGGATGGAAGACCGGACAGACGAGGAAGGCATATGGCCGTAGCCGTCAGAATGGAAACGGGGACGATTAAGCCGACTATCTTTCTGGATACAACCCTGATCACTCTGAGCATTTCTCCCGGTATGGTGGAAATGGAAAAGCATGTTGCGGCAATGGAGGTTGAATACACCCTCCATTGGGTTGGTGTCAACTTATTCCGTCGCCAACTTTAAGTTCTCCGGCAGACTTTCTTCTCCATAAGAATCGAGCGCGGTTTTGAGACCATGGATCAGCTGGATTAATGTTTTTCCGAATTCTGCCGAAGAGTTTACCAGATTGTCATCATCTGCCGCACAGCGGGGATTATATGCAGATAACAAGCGCACGCTCAACGAAAATCAGACCGCAAAGCAACAGGGTCATTGTCATCAGGAACGCGGCTCCCTCCCTCTTTTCAATAGAGTTAACGAGGAAAACAGAGAAAATCCTGGATGTTGACATGCTTGATCTGGAAGACCTCAAGGAAGATCTCCAGGATATGGGAGACAGCTTTGAAAAAGAACCCACCATTGCAAACTTCCGTATCTTTCGGGAAATGATAGGGAGATTCGCAAGAAAAGCGACCTCCTTGGCATACAGGATTGAAAAGGTGAAGAACAGTCGCTCCGGATCTATTCTGGAACTTGTTTCCATAATCGACAGGAACGCGGATGCACTGTACCATCTTGTCATGCAGAGTCAGCAGAACCGCTTTAGTATCGCCAGCAGGATAGCCAACATAAATGGAATGATCGTCAAGATCAGCGTCTGAGCTTCCAATAACATGTCATAATACACATCAGCAAAGATCCGTGTTTTTGCTTTTCATCTTTTCTTTTCCCATACGTTCACTGCTGCAATGTTTTCATAAATTTGCGAAACGGAATCCGGACGGAATATTGTCCCTCACACGGACCATCTCCCCAGTGCAGGGGTGAGTTGCTAAGGGTCGAAAAGATAAATATCAGGCGAAAAATGAGATGTTATCAGGAAAAGGCGCATTCAGAAACAGTATGCCAAGACGATAAGTTAAATAAGGTTTATGCTCTGAAAATAAGTCGGTATTAAGGAAAAGGTTAATGGTCCAATTCAGCGTGGAATCAGTGCCGGATCAAGCAACAACTCCTGACACGTTCGGGATTAAACCACTCGTTCTTGCGGATGAACTCAGGAGGATAGGGTATGAACTGAATGACCTTATCGGTTCAACTGAGGAGGAATTCCTGGGGATCGGCGCCAGCTTGCATGATTTCCAGCAACGAGCAGGGGACATCAGCGCCATGGCCGCCGAAGTTGTCAGCCTGGTCTCAGGGGGAGGTATAGGTGACGGGATCAAAAGCCTTGAAGGAATTGTCGGCCGGATGGGCTTTTACCTGGGAAAAGAGGAACAGACGGGCGAACAAAGCCTGTCAACTCTCCATCGTATACTTGGCATACTGGAGAATGTCGATGATCCGCTATCCGGGTTCAGAAAAATCAACAAGGTATTACGAATGCTCGGCATTTCAACGAGAATTGAAAGCACGCGCCTGGCGGAAGGCGCGGAAGGTTTCGATAATCTGGCGAAAGATGTTGAACAGCTCTATATACAGATCAATGAAAAGGCGTCTTCCGTAAACGATCACAAAAAGGAGTTGAGCTGCGCCATCAGGCAGACCATCGAGCGGGTTCGGTCGATGGAATCGGAGCAGAAGGCAAAGGTCGGGACAATGCTGGAAAACGCAGTATCGAGCCTTGGTGATCTTCGCGAAGTCAATGCAAAGTGTTCGGGGGTTGCAACCTCGATCACAACGGCATCCATGGAAGTTTCCCGAAACATTGCCGAGGTTGTAATGTCCATGCAATTCCATGACATCACCCGCCAGCAGATGGAACATGCCGGCGAGGCGCTCGCCGGGCTCTGCTGCAAACTGGGTACGGCAGGGGATTCCATCGCGGATATGAGCGAATTGACTGGCCTGGCAGCGGAAACCAGTGCCGTCTGTGAATTGCAGGCTGCCCAATTGGGACATGCGTCTGATGAATTGGCAGGTGCTGTTGACAACATATTGAAAAACCTGCGCAGTGTTGCAGGGATGGAGGCGTCAATAGCCATCGAGGCAAATGAGATGACGGGAGTCGCCGATAAGGCAGGCTCCTCGTTCTTCACGGGGATGGAGACTGATCTCTCCAAGGTTGCCGCGGTGCTTGAACGGAGCGCCGCCGAAAACAGGAATCTGGCTGTTGCGCTGGAGAGCGTGGACGGCACTATCCTGGAGATAACGCTCTTTGTCGATTGCATTGAAACAATTGGAGAAGAAATCGAACTGATTGCGATCAACGCCCAGATCAAGGCAGCGCGCACAGGAGAAGAGGGGGCCGCTCTCGGCGTCCTTGCCGAGGCCATTCAAAGACTGTCGTTGGATGCCCGGACACAGACCGGCGCAATCTCCGGTATGCTCAACAGCATTACGGATGCTTCCGGAGAACTTTGCAAGGACGTTGATGCGGAGACATCCGTCCTGGAAACCGAGGTGCGGGAGATGATGAGCGGCCTTGGTGAATTATTGCGCATGCTGCGAAATGTCAATGATCGACTACTTTCCTTGCTGGAGAGTCTGGACAAATCCGTGGCATCCCTGAATACGGACATAGAATCGGCAACTTCCGGGATAACGGTGCATCAAAGGACGGGAATTGTAGTGGGTAATGTTATGAAAGAACTTGCGAATATAGTCTTGAAAATGCGAACAGCGGCTCCGGGTTCTCCGACTTTGTCAACGACAAATCTTGGAGATCATTCCGGCCGTTATACAATGCATAGCGAGAGAAAAATCCATGAAGCGGTGGCACGGCAGGCAAAGCAACCTGATCTGGAGGCAGGATTTATCCCCGCTGTTTCCGGAGAGGGAACATCAGGAGAATTCGGCGACAATGTTGAGCTGTTCTGAGAGAGAGAGGATAGCATGCAAAATTTAAATCAGACGGACACGCCGGGAAACGGGATTGTCGTTATAAACGGCGAAATGACTATCGAAAATGCCGGAGAGATCAGAAAATTACTTTTGGAAGCGTTAACGGGAGCGGAAGAGCTCCGTCTCGATTTGAAAAACGTTACGCACGCCGACCTGACAGGGCTCCAATTGATCTGCGCGGCGCACATATCTTCTATTAAGCTCGGCAAGCGGTTTATAGTCAATTTCTCTGACAGTGATCCTTTAAAAAAAGTTGTCCAGGATGCGGGATTTCTTCGCCATATAGGTTGCGCCATAGACATCTCCAATACCTGCATCTGGACCGGAGGTGAAGAGCAATGGGAAAGGTAATAATGACCGCGGATGATTCGGCGAGTGTCCGCCAGATGGTGAGTTTCACACTCAGGGAGCATGGGTACGAGGTAGTTGAAGCGTCTGATGGAAAAGATGCCTTGCAAAAGCTCGGCAACAGAAAGGTGGACATGCTGATTACAGACCTTAACATGCCGAACCTGGATGGGATCGGTCTGATCAAGGGGGCGCGCACACTCCCGTCATGCAAATTCATGCCGATCATCATGCTGACCACCGAATCCCAGGACTCCAGGAAACAGGAAGGGAAGGCGGCAGGCGCCACCGGCTGGATCATCAAGCCTTTCAAGCCGGACCAATTGCTTGCGGTGGTAAAGAAGGTGCTCGGATGAAAGACCAGCACAAACAGGCATTCATGGAAGAAGCATACGAACTTTTGACCGAACTGGAGAGTTCTCTGCTTGAGCTTGAGGATGCGCCGGAAGATATGGATATAATCGGCCGAGTCTTCCGTGCCATGCACACTATCAAGGGCTCGGGCGCCATGTTCGGTTTCTGCGACATTGCAGCCTTTACCCACGAGGTAGAGACTGTTTTCGACCTGGTGAGGAACGGCCGGATATTGGTCAACAAGGAGCTGATCCGTCATACGCTGGATGCCCGCGATCAGATAAAGTCTTTGCTGGATGCCTCGGATGGCGGGAACGATGCCGATACAGGCGCGGGGGAGCGGATCATTGCAGAGCTTCGCAGGTTTTTGCCTGAAGGTCCGGGAGAAAAGCCTGAAGCGTCATCAAAGGCATCCCCGGCCTCGAAAACGCCCGAGGCGCCTCTGCCCCAGGTGCGGCTCACCTACAGGGTTCGCTTTAAACCGGCAAAAAACGTATTCTTCAGCGGCGCCAATCCCGTGGCCCTCCTTAATGAACTGCGCGGACTGGGAGAGTGCAAGATAGTGGCGCAGCGATGCGAACTTCCACTCCTCGATGAGTTGGACCCCGAGTTGTGTTACATCTACTGGGATATAATTCTGACGACAAGCGAGGGGGTCAACGCCATAAAAGACGTCTTCATTTTCATTGATGACGACTGCGAGTTAAGGATCGAGATAATCGATGACGGCGGGTGGCTGGACAACGAAGGTGGTTACAAAAGAGTGGGAGACATTCTCGTAGAGCGCGGAGACCTGAGCCAGCAGGCATTAAAACAGGTGCTTTCCGAGCAGATGCGGGTCGGCGAGCTGCTGGTCGCAAAAGGACTTGTGGGGCCCGACAAGATCCAATCGGCGCTTCTTGAGCAGCAGCATGTCAAGGAGCTTCGACAGGAAAGGGAGAAACAGGAGTCGGTTGCAAGCATCCGTGTCCCGGCGGAAAAACTGGACATACTGGTCAATCTGGTGGGAGAACTGGTGACAGTTCAGGCGCGCCTCAGCCAGATTGCGGCGAACCGCAGCGAAGTTGACCTGTCGTCGGTTGCTGAGGAGGTGGAGAGGTTGATCTCCGAACTTCGCGACAACGCACTTGGTATCAGGATGCTTCCCATCGGAACCACCTTCAGCAAATTCAAGCGCCTTGTCCATGATCTTTCCAGGGAGTTGGGGAAAGATATAGAGATGACAACCGCAGGGGCGGAAACCGAGCTGGACAAAAATGTCCTTGAAAAGCTCAACGATCCTCTTGTCCATCTCATACGCAACTGTATCGATCATGGCGTTGAAACTCCCGAAGGGCGCGTTGCCGCGGGTAAGCCGTCCAAGGGAACGGTTCATCTGGCGGCGGTCCATTCAGGCGACAGCGTTCTGATCAGGATCTCTGACGACGGAGCGGGCCTTGACCGTGAAGCCATCAGGGCAAAGGCTGTGGAACAAGGGCTGATCCCCGCAGGGGTGGAATTGTCCGACAGGGAGATATACGCCCAGATATTCGCGCCCGGCTTTTCAACTGCAAAGAAGGTTTCCAGCGTCTCCGGCCGTGGAGTGGGGATGGATGTAGTGAAACAGGCAATCAACTCGCTGCGCGGAAGCATCGACGTCAGCAGCAAGCCTGGCAATGGGACGACCATCACCATCAAGATACCTCTTACGCTTGCGATAATAGAAAGCCTCCTCGTTAAAATCGGCAATGACAGTTTTGTGATGCCCCTTTCATTGGTAGACGAGTGCGTTGAATTGACCCGCAAGGATGTGGAAAACTCCCATGGGCGTAATCTTGCGGATGTCCGCGGGCAGATAATCCCGTACATCCCCCTTCGGGAACGGTTCAAAACCGGGGGGACACCTCCTCCCATTGAACAGATAGTCATTACCCGGATAAACGATACGCGGGTCGGCTTTGTGGTCGACAGCGTGGTCGGCGAACACCAGACCGTCATCAAATCACTTGGCCGGGCCTACCGGAACGTCAAGGGGCTTTCAGGCGCGACTGTCCTCGGAAACGGCAGTGTCGCCCTGATCCTCGATCTGCCGCAACTTTTCAATGCCGCGGAAAACGATGCGAAATTTCTCCATTGAAGATTGAAAATGGTCGATTTACGGCGGTATCCCCTTGCAGGAGTTAAACAGGTGCGTTAGAATATTTATAATGAGGTTAAATGCATTTCCGAAGTTTAATGTCTGCCTGTAACTGCTCTGACAAACAGCCCGGTTTCCATGGCGAGCAGTGGATTGGATTAACAGATATAAGTAATAGTCTCTGCAATACTGCGATCCAGAGGGATTTAAATGAGCATCAAAGTCATGCTTGTTGATGATCACAAAATGGTAAGCGAGGTTTTAAGCGCCCTTCTGGCAAGGGAAACGGATATGGAAGTTGTTGCAATAGCGGACAACGGCAGGGAAGCAATCCGTTTAGCAAGAGAGACAAAGCCCGACATCATTGTCATGGATTTGACCATGCCGGAATTGAATGGTCTTGAAGCCTGCCGCCGTATCATGGCGGAAACTCCGGAGAGCAGGATAATCGTCCTTTCGATGCATATGGAAAGAGAATATGTCGTGGAAGCCATTAAGGCGGGGGCCAAGGGGTACATACAGAAGATGAGCGCCTTCAAGACGCTGGTAGGGTCTATCCGCAGCGTGCAGGAAAAGAACGGATTCCTGGACCCGATAATCACCGGGATAGTATTGAAGGATTACATTGAGCATCTGAATAAACCGGGTGTTCCCAATGAGCAATCCGCACTTTCATCCCGCGAGCGGGAGGTACTCCAGTTGATATCGGAAGGGAAAAGCACCAAGGATATCGCTTTTACCCTAAATATCAGCGCGAAAACCATTGAAACCCACCGCCGCCAGATCATGCTGAAACTAAAGCTCAATAATGTCGCCGAGTTGACCAGATACGCCATTCGCGAAGGGATCACCTCTCTTTAGCATTTCTCTTCTCCCTGTCTCATCATGTTACTAACCCCCCTGACTCGACAAGGCCGGAACCAAACAGGAATAACCAAAAGCAATGGAACGCGGATCTAATCTGATCTCCTAGTGAAATGCTCGTAACGTCTCCCACAGCTAATCCATATTTTAAACTCTATTCATTTTGGTAAGGAATTTGTCGTCATTCTCTAAGGTATATCCCTATTCATTATCTATGGGATACGACGATAAGAGTTGTCAAGTGAATAGACTTTTATCTGTAGATGCTAACATGTTCTAAACAAAAGTCATGCAAGGTCATGAAAATTATCGAGAGCCGGTTTACGTCATGAAAGGAGAAAGGCATGGAAGAAAAGGGGGTTATGGAAGCGACCCAGTACCTGACATTCAAGCTGGGTGATGAGGTGTTTGCATTGGACATCAGCAAGGTCAGGGAAGTCCTGGACTTCACCATGGTGACCAAGGTGCCGCAGACCCCGGATTTCATGCGCGGCGTGATAAATCTCCGCGGCAATGTGGTGCCGGTTGTGGATATGCGCCTGAAGTTCGGGATGACGATGACCGAAAAAACCGTCAACACATGTGTCATCATCTCGGAAGTATTGGTGGACGGGGAGAAGACGATTGTCGGGGCAATGGCCGATTCGGTGCAGGAAGTTCTCGACATGGGTCCGGAGCATATCGAACCGCCACCGCGTATCGGCGCCAAACTGAACACGGATTTCATAATGGGTATGGGTAAACATAACGACCGGTTCATCATGATCCTGAATATAGACATGCTCTTTTCCGGCGATGAACTGGCGGATGCGAAGGGGCTCGAATTCAGCACTCTTAAAGAGGCCGTGAATAGCTGAAAACGTCGGGATTTCTGCCGGCAATCAAAAAAAGGGAGGGGAAAGTGATGAAATTAAGCAACATGAAAATAGGTGCTCGTCTCGGTTGCGGGTTTGGCCTGATGCTGGCTTTGCTTCTTTTGTTATCATTCACGGGAATGATCAGCATGGGAAATGTTAATGAGAAACTGGATCGCATCGTCAAGGTCAACTATGAAAAGATCAGGCAGGCCAATGAGGTTAGCAGGTCGATAAGCGGCCTTCTGTCGGACATACAACTGATGCTGGTGAAAGAGCATTCCGCAAGAAATGAGATAATGCGGGATATAGAAAGCCTGAGGTTAAATTACGGGGAGGCGATGGGGAAGCTTGAGAAACTTGAGAATACGGACAAGGGTAAGGAGCTGATCGCCAATACCAAGGCAGCCATTACTAATGCAAAAAAGGCCGATAACGCCGTTATCGAGCTTTCCCTTGCGGACAAGAACGAGGCCGCGCTATCCGCATTCAACAAGGAGGCGCACCCCCTTATACTGAAAATCCATGAATCGCTCCTGGCGCTCACCAAGTATCAGGAGGAGAGGATATTGTTCCGCTATGAAGAGGCTGCCAGGCTTTACGGAAGCGCCCGTACGCTGACAATTGTCATAACAGGCATAGCGCTTCTTTTGGGGGCCTTGATCAGTTTCCTTATCACCCGCAGCATAACACGTCCGCTGTTCGCAACTGTCGATATAGCAAACCGGGTGGCGAGCGGCGACCTCACTGTGGGCATCGAGGCCGGCGGTAAGGATGAGACCGGTCAGCTCCTTACAGCCATGAAGAACATGGTGGAGAGTCTCAGGGATGCAGCGCAAACAGCGGGAAAAGTCGCAGCAGGCGATTTGAATACGGAAGTAAAGGTCAGATCTGAAAAAGACGAGCTGGGTAAAAACCTGGCCGCAATGATTGTCAAAATCAAAGCCCTGGTTGCCGATTTCGACATGCTCTCGAAAGCGGCAATGGAAGGGAGGCTCTCTACACGGGCGGATGCATCCAGGCACGAGGGGGATTTCCGGACGATTGTGGAAGGGGTCAACGCAACAGTCGGCAGGCTGGTCGGTTTGCTCGACAATATGCCGGCCCCGGCCATGATCATCGACAAAGATTTTACCGTGCAATACATGAACGATATCGGCGCAAAGGTGGGGGGGAGGAGTCAAGAACAGGTCATTGACATGAAGTGTTACGATCATTTCAAGACTTCCGACTGCAAAACGGAAAACTGCGCCTGCCATCGCGCCATACGGGACGGAAAAGAGTCAACGAGCGAAACCGACGCGCATCCGGCGGTTGGTCTCGACCTTGACATTTCCTATACCGGCGTGCCGTTGCGCAACGCTTCCGGCCAGATAATCGGCGCCTTTGAGGTGGTCACCGACCAGACCGCCATTAAGCAGGCCGCGCGGGTTGCCCAAAAGATCGCGACATACCAGGACACGGAAACAAAAAAGGTTGTAGACGGCCTTTCAAAACTGGCGAAAGGGAACACCAGTTTCAGTATTGCAACCGAATCGGGGGACAACGATACCCGGCAGGTCAAAGAGACTTTCGATACTATAGCCGAAGCTATCAACACCTGCGTAAATGTAGTCAACGCCCTTGTTGCAGACGCCGACATGCTTTCCCAGGCATCAGTGGAAGGCAAACTCTCCACCCGCGCGGATGCCGGCAAACACCAGGGGGACTTCCGGAAAATCGTCCAGGGGGTCAATGAAACTCTCGACGCGGTCATCGGGCCGTTAAACGTTGCCGCGGAGTACGTGGAGCGGATCAGCAAGGGTGACATGCCGCCGGTTATCACCGACAGCTACAGCGGCGATTTCAATGCCATCAAGTACAACCTGAATGTGCTTATCGAAGCCACAAATGAGATTACCCATGCGGCAAAAGAGGTCGCGAACGGAAACCTGACGGTTGATCTCCGGGAACGCTCCACCGAAGACGAGCTTATGCGCGCCCTGGCCGCCATGGTGAAAAAACTTGGAGAAGTTGTAAAGGATGTCAAGAGTGCGTCAGACAACGTGGCTTCGGGAAGCAGGCAGTTGAGCGCCGGATCCGAGCAGATGTCCCAGGGGGCATCAGAGCAGGCGGCGTCAGCCGAAGAAGCGTCATCTTCCATGGAAGAGATGGCGTCCAATATAAAACAGAATGCCGACAATGCCCATCAGACGGAAAAGATCGCGATCAAGTCGGCGTCCGACGCCAAGGAAGGGGGCGCGGCCGTAGTCAGGACCGTGCAGGCGATGAAGGATATCGCCGGCAAGATTAACATTATCGAAGAGATCGCCAGGCAGACCAACCTTCTCGCGTTGAATGCGGCTATCGAGGCTGCAAGGGCGGGCGAGCACGGCAAGGGGTTCGCGGTGGTGGCCAGTGAAGTCAGGAAGCTGGCGGAGCGGAGCCAGAAGGCAGCCGGAGAGATATCCGAACTTTCCGCTTCAAGCGTCGAAGTAGCCGAGAAGGCCGGAGAGCTTCTGGCCGGGATTCTTCCGGACATTAATAAAACGGCTGAACTGGTGCAAGAGATCAGCGCCGCCAGCCGCGAACAGGATACCGGCGCTGAACAGATCAACAAGGCGATCCAGCAGCTGGACACGGTGATCCAGCAGAACGCTTCGGCCGCGGAAGAGATGGCGTCAACCGCGGAAGAACTTTCATCCCAGGCAGAGCAGCTGCAGGGCGCCATCGCTTTCTTCAGGCTGGAGGAGCAGGGCGCGGGAAAAGTTGCGCCGATCAGGAAAGAGGGGGTTGAAGTCAAGGCGGAGCCGAAAAAAACGAGGAAAGAGACGGTTCATCATCTTTCCCACGGCAAGGCGAATGGCTATGCGAAAAAGGATGTCGGCATGATTACCGCAAGGGCAGTCGGCGCCGACCTGGATATGGGTGGCGGCAAAGACAGCCGGGACGAGGAATTCGAAAGGTTCTAGCAGCACCGGACGTCAGGTCCGATCGTGGGGCATGGTTTGACTTGAAACCATGCCCATTTATTGCCCTTTGGATTCTCTCAACATTCTATCCCCATTTGCCGATAAGAAAAATATGGGCCGATCCTTAATATCCAGTAAATGCAAACTCCGGAGAGGTGAATTATATGCGTGAAGCACTCCAGCGCAATGAGTGCGCAACCGGTCTCTCCCCCAGGGATTTCGCGCGCATGAGCAAGCTCATCTACGTTGAGTGCGGCATCAAGATGCCCGATGTCAAAAAAACGATGCTCGAAGCGCGTCTCGCAAAACGGTTGAGAAGCCTGGGGCTGCATTCATTCGACGATTATTGCGACTATCTGTTCAGCCGCGAGGGGATGGAACAGGAATTGGTCCTGATGATCGATCTCGTAACCACCAACAAGACCGATTTTTTCCGCGAGCCCGCGCATTTTGACTATATGTTGCAAAGCGTGCTTCCCGAATGGGTTGGGGGCGGAGAAGGCGTATCCGGCAGAAAACTCAAGGTCTGGAGCGCGGGATGTTCCACCGGCGAAGAGCCTTATACCCTTGCCATGATCCTAAATGAGTTTGCGGAAGAACACCCCGGATTTGACTATCGAATACTGGCAACCGATATCTGCAACGGAGTGCTGGAAAAAGCGATCCAGGCCGTCTACGATGAGGAGAGAATCGCCCCTGTCCCCCAGCATCTGAAAAGGAAATATCTCCTGCGTAGTAAGGAGAGGAAAAGCGGACTTGTGCGGATTGTTCCGGAACTTCGGGAGAAAGTGCGCTTCCGCCGCCTGAATTTCATGGACAACGATTTTGTTATTCACGAAACGGTAGACATAATTTTCTGCCGCAATGTGGTTATATACTTTGACCGCCTTACCCAGGAACGGCTCCTGAATAAGTTCTGCGCACACCTGGCGAGTGACGGTTATATTTTCATGGGTCATTCGGAAACCCTGAACGGTCTGGATGTCCCGCTTGTTATGGTGCATCCGACCATATATAGAAAAAATAACTGATGAAACCTGTGCTTTCATCAATTCATGAAACGGTAATCTTTATGGATAACCAGTCAGTGCCCGAACATATTTATCTCAAGCCGGGGGATATCTGTATCAGCGATACGCCTGCATTGATATCGACGCTTCTGGGCTCCTGCGTGTCGGTGACCATGTTCAGCCGACGGCTTAAGGCCGGCGCGATCTGTCATGGGCTTCTGCCGAGCTGTAAAGGGAGGAAGCCATGCGAATGCGATGTATTCTGTCGCGAAGGGATCCGCTATGTAGACTGCTCCATCATGCGGATGCTGGGGTGGTTAGAGCAGAAAGGCGCTGCGCGGGGAGAAATCGATGTCAAGGTATTCGGTGGTTCCGATATGCTCACTACCGGCGGAATCAGATCGAAGGCAACCGTTGGGCAACAAAATATCATAATGGCTTTTAAGGTCATAGAAAAGGAAAAGCTCAGGATTGCCGCCTCTGATGTGGGGGGAGTTCGTGGAAGAAAGATTATTTTTTCCACGCATACAGGAGAAGTCCTGCTGAAACGTCTCCTGAAATCGGAAACGGAAGATCTGTAGATAAATTAACCCTCCCCCGCCAGGGGGGAGGGGGCTTCTCTGAGAATTTGCGAATGCATCATCTTTGGGTGAATAAAGCGATGGAGAAAAAAATCCGTGTCCTGATTGTTGATGACTCGGCTGTCGTCCGGCAGACCATGACAGAGATACTCTCTTCCGATCCTCATATCGAGGTGATGGCCGTGGCGGCCGATCCTTTCATTGCCGCGGACCGGATCAGGGAGGAGGTGCCCGATGTCATTACCCTTGACGTGGAAATGCCGAGAATGGACGGGATCACCTTTCTGCAGAAGATCATGAGCCAGCACCCGATCCCTGTGGTCATGTGTTCGAGCCTCACTGAGAATGGTTCCGAAACAGCCCTCAAGGCGCTGGAATATGGGGCTGTGGATATCATCCGGAAGCCGCGGATGGGAACCAAACAGTTCCTGGAGGAGTCAAGGGTGCGCATCTGTGATGCGGTGAATGCAGCGAGCCGGGCAAGGCTTGGAATCATTCCGAGAGTAAGACATGAAATTACCCCCAAGCTCACCGCTGATGTCATCATGGCGCGTCCGACCGGCACTTCCATGATCCTGACAACCGAAAAGGTAGTCGTGGTGGGCGCGTCCACCGGAGGCACCGAAGCATTAAGGGTCTTTCTCGAACTCCTCCCCGCGGACAGCCCCGGAATCGTCATAGTCCAGCATATGCCGGAAGGGTTCACCAGGGCCTTTGCGCAGCGCCTTGACGGGATATGCCGCATAACCGTGAAGGAGGCGGCCGACAATGATACCGTGGTGAGGGGGAGGGCTTTGATAGCTCCCGGTAACCATCATCTCCTCCTCAAGCGGAGCGGAGCGCGCTATTATGTGGAAGTCAAGGACGGCCCCCTGGTTTCGCGCCACCGCCCCTCGGTTGACGTGCTTTTTCGCTCTGCCGCCAGATATGCCGGGAAAAATGCGGTTGGGGTGATCATGACCGGAATGGGCGACGATGGGGCCAAAGGTATGCTGGAGATGAAAGAGGCCGGTGCGAGGAATATCGCCCAGGACGAAAAGAGCTCTGTTGTATTCGGCATGCCCAATGAAGCGATTAAACTTGGCGGGGTCGAACTTATAAGGCCATTGGAAACGATTGCCGCCGACGTTCTGAGATTGTGCGCCTAACAGATGAGCTGATGCGGGGAGTTCGTCGGGCAATGTTTTCGCGCGGGGGAAAGTCGAAGTCTAAATCAGCGGGGTAATGCTCTGGTAGCGGCTTGGTATGATTGATGCTTTATCGGAGGGCATATGTTTGAGGAGGACCCCCTCACCGATCATGTTGCGAATATATTCGTAAAAAATGCGAGGTGTGTCCATGCTGGAAAGGCACAAGTTTGGTACTGACATGTCACGATCCGCCAATGAAAAGTTGAGCATCATCAGGCAACCCCACTCCTCCTCTGCCGTCATGGAGACTCTTTTTGACGCCATAGGTAGAGGGGTGATATTTACGAATGTCGACGGAATAGTGACACATATGAATTCCGCCGCCGAAGAAATGCTGGATGTGGAGAGAGGCTCCATCATCGGTAAAAAGGTTTACATGCTGCCGCTGCGGACCCCTGTTTACAGGGTGCTCAGTGAAACTTGCCGCGACTCCCATGTGGATATTACGGTGAGAGGTCGTGTCTACGCAATCCTTGCGTCCGAGGTGAGGAGCCGTCAGGGTGTGGCGCTGGGTGAAATGACAGAGATATGGGATATAACAGAACGAAAGAAGGAAAAAAGGCAATGGGAAGAGTTCGTTGCGATGATAACCCACGATCTCAAATCGCCGCTGACGGTTATCAACGGGTATCTGCAGATGATGAAAATGGGGGTATACGGCGGCCTGAGCAAAAAGATCGGCGACGTCGTTGATCAGATGGAACAGAGTGGAAGCAGGCTGTTATCGATGATAGAAGAACTGCTCGAATCCTATCAGCTGGAAGTAGGCTATTTAAATATAAGCAGAGAGCGATGCGACATAGAGAAAATCCTTAATGGATGCTATTCCGACAACCTTAATGATGCTCACGACAAAAATATCGACTTTAAGCTTTCCATAGATGAAGGAATGCCCCTGGTGAACGTGGACTGTAAGCAGTTATCCCGCGTTTTCAACAATCTGTTCGGAAATGCCATCAAATTCACCCCCAGGGATGGGGCGGTCACTGTGAGCGCCGGAGAGTCGAACGGCAATCTTTGCGTACGGATAGAAGACACGGGAATCGGCATTCCTTGTAAGGACCTGCCCAGGGTCTTCAATAAATATTTCAGGTCAGCGGTGGCTTCCGGCTACAAGGGGAGCGGGCTAGGGCTTGCCATTTGCAAGGCGATAGTGGAGGCCCATGACGGTGCCATTAATGTCGAAAGCATGGAAGAAAAAGGGAGCAAATTTACGGTGATGATTGCTTTGAGTGATGAGTAAGTGATTTTAAGCGTCGTCGATGACCGTTCTTTCAGCATTTTTTGATTTCCGGCTAAAGCAGTCGGGATTTATGCCGATTATAATATAGCAGGCGGTCAAAATTTTGCCGGCATGGAATAAATGCCACATTTTGAAAAGGTTAAGCGGGCTTTCCCGCTGTAAAGGATGCCCGGTGGGCTAATAATGGCCGCAAATAAAACAAAGGAGGATTTATGTCCAACATTCTAATTGTCGATGACTCCTCGACCATGAGGAAAATCATCTCCCGCTCACTCAGGCAGGCCGGTCTCGCCGTGGACACCATTTATGAGGCCGCCGACGGTATCGAGGGGCTGAATGCCCTGGGAGCGGGCCCGATAGACCTTATCCTGTCCGACATCAACATGCCGAACATGGATGGCCTTGAGTTTGTAAAACAGGCTCGGGCGCAGGGGTGCAAGGCGCCGATAGTAATGATCACCACCGAAGGTGGGGAAGACATCATTGGAGAGGCCATCAACAGCGGCGCCAACGGCAGCATCAGAAAACCCTTCACCCCTGATCAACTTCAGGAAAAATTGGGAGGTCTGATATGAGCTTGAATGCAAACGTAGTGGAATTCGCCCATTTGCAGGAAGTTGAGATGGCGCGCTATATCATCGAAGCCACGAAGGAGGTCTTTTCCACCATGATGGTCATGGAAGTTGAGGACCAATATCCCATGAGTGAGCCCGTCAACAAGTTCCATTGCAGCATCACCGGCATGGTGGGCCTGGCCGGCAGTTATACCGGCATTCTTTCGATACATTGTCCGGCGCATCTTGCAATGAAAATAACCTCGAACATGCTCGGTATGGATGTTGATGAGGTGGGTGAGGATGTCAGCGACGCCCTTGGGGAGATTGCCAACATGCTTGGAGGGCATGTCAAGCAGGTGCTCTCCAAAGGGGGAAGTGATCTGAACCTGTCGATTCCCACGGTGATCTCCGGCGAGACCTATACGATCAACTCCGTGAGTAATGACAGTGTCATGATCCCGTTCCAGTTTGAAAACGAGAAGTTTCTGGTCGGGTTGACCATAAGGAAGGAATACTGATTGCAGGATCAGGTCGGGTTTATCTTCTCCGACTTTTCCAAATGTGCCGAGGATCGTGAATAAGCCATGGACAGGTTTCCCAAATTACAGAAAATGCTGCTTGCTGCCCTCAATCAGGCTATGCTGGATGGGGGGATGCTTCTTGGACATGAACTGACTGTTAAAGAGAGCGAATTTTCCACTTGCGGAAAACAGGATTTCGTCAAGAAAATTGAAGACGCTTCCTTTATTGTCGGAGTTAAATCACAGGAAGATTATGAGGGGATTTTCTATCTGATAATTACCCTCAGGGACGCGATCGTTCTGGGGAGCCTGCTGCTCGGGGTCCCCCCCGCCAGGGTCTCGGAAAAAAAGAAGCTGGCCATCATCGAGCCGGACGATGTCGACGCATTCAGCGAATTTACCAATCAGGTAATCGGCTCCTTCAATTCCGTGTTCAAGCCGGCGCTCCCGAAAAAAGTCCACCTGAAGCTGCAGGACCCTAAAAAATTCATCCCAGGCAGCGACAAAGTCAATGCAGAAGAGCCTCTACCCGATGGGGAATATTTCCTTTTCCGGGCAGAACTGGGGATCCCGCAACAGGAGCTCGACCGGATAGATATACTGATCCCCTCTCCCCTGGCAAGCTTCTTCGATCTCCAGGAACCCCCCGGGGCAACAGCCTGTGCGACAGTGGAAGAGTCGGCGGAGGATGACGAGGAGACGCCTGCAAGCGGGGTCGGCGAACGGACTGTTCTTATCCTGGAAGACAATTCCCTGGACATGCAGTTTTTCCAGGAAACACTTTCCTCCTCTGAAATAAAATCAATGTCAGCACCCCTGGATGCCGACCTGACCCACTTAATCGGCAATGGACGGGTAAAGGCGGTCCTGCTCGGTGCTAACGATGTGGATGACCGCGAAATCTCCATCTGTATCAAAATCAAGTCAATCTCTTCCAATAGTCCCATACCCGTCATCATGTGCGCCTCTGAGTGGACACGAGTCGGCGTGCTCAAGGCATTAAAATACGGGGCATCGGACATAATTGTCAAGCCTTGTACCCAGGACGAACTCAAGGGCAAACTGGCGAAATATCTGAACGCAGCATGAACCGTGTCAAAAAAACGTCCCCCTGCAACATTCTTTTGACTTTCCTTTAAAATCATCCAAAGCCGTTGCGGTTTCAGGTAAAAGAGCCGTTTCAGTGGACCCGCCCGGATTGAGCGGCGCTCTCTCGCGGTTTTTCAGAAGTAAACTCCCCATGAAATATTGGCTTTTGGGCCCGGTCCGTTGGCCAGTTTATATACAACTCTTCTCGACAGGCCATAACGCATTGATATGTCGAGTATATTTGGCATGGTACAACTTTTGCTCATTGCCATGTTAAAGGGGTGAACAAGATCATGGCGCTGGACGGAATTTTCAACACGACCATCAGACTGCTGGAAAAGAATCTCGACCTGAGGGCAAGGAACCAGAACCTCATTTCCGCCAATCTTGCCAATGCCGAGACCCCCGGATATATACCGAAGAGACTTACCTTTGAAGGGGAGTTGAAAGACGCCCTGAAAAACCGGGGTGGCGATACTCCTCCCCTGACCAATCCACGCCATATTCCGCTTAAAGGCCGGAGCGCAGGGCTGGACAGGGTCCAGGGGACGATGATCGAGGCACCTGACGGCTCCGTGGGGCATGACGGAAACGGTGTGGAACTTGAAAACGAAATGGGTAAGCTTGCCGAAAACCAGATACTTTATAACGCCACTGTACAGCTGGCTGTGAAAAAATTTGAAATGCTGAAAACAGCGATTAAGGGGAGCATATAAATGGATTTCTTTAATTCCATGGATATCAGTTCATCGGGCATGGCCGCCGAAAGAACAAGAATGAATCTCATTTCGAGCAACATCGCCAATGCCAATTCCACGCGGACTTCGGCAGGCGGGCCGTACAAACGAAAGGACCCCGTCTTTTCGGCTGTCCCCGCCACTTCAGGGTTAAAAAGCCCTTTTGAGCGGGATGGCGCAATGGGATTGCAGAAGGTGGAAGTTGCTCAAATCAGGGAAGATCAGTCGCCCCCGCGGATCCAGTACGATCCTACCCATCCGGATGCGGATGAGAAGGGATATGTCTCTCTTCCCAATGTGAATGTCATTGAAGAGATGGTGGACATGGTTTCCGCAAGCAGGGCATACGAGGCAAATGTAACGGCGGCCCAGGCGGCGAAGAGCATGGCCATGAAAACTCTCGATCTTCTGCGTTGAGCTTTAGCGCCGCACGTGGATCTCCCTGTTCGATTGATCGGATGTTGATGGAAAAAACTTAAGAGGATTTTTTGGAGATGCAGATGGATATAAATGGAATCAACAGCGGCGCGGGCATAACAAAGATTATTCCATCGAACGGTGCAAGCGGGACAAAGGCGGCTTCATCCTCCACAGGCTCCGGAGATTTTTTCGGTGAACTGGTCGGCAAGGTCAATGACCTCCAGACACAGGCGGACAGTAAGATTAAGAACATGGTTACCGGTGAGTCCAGGGAGCTGCACGAAGTGATGATTGCAGTGGAAAAGGCGAGCATTTCATTCCAATTTCTTACACAGGTGCGGAACAAGGCGCTGGAAGCCTACACTGAAGTCATGAGAATGCAGGTCTGATGCAGGGGACAGGGACCAGGGACCAGTGAACCTTTCTTACGGAGATCTTATGCAGGATGGTATCAAAAGACTTATTGCACACGTTGCCGCTCTCTCCCCGAACAAACGCTGGGTAATGCTGGGGGCCGTGGCGCTTTCCGCAATTTTCTTCGGCCTGTTGATTACGACGGCGAACAGGACCGAATATAAACCGCTCTTTGCAAATCTTGCGAACGAAGATGCGGGTGAGATCATGAAGAAGCTCAAGGAGCAGAAGGTGCCGTCCCGCATATCCGACGACGGCAAGACAATACTGGTTCCGGCGGGCAAGGTCTATGAACTCCGCATGTCTCTTGCTTCCGAAGGTCTGCCTCAGGGGAGCGGCATCGGCTTTGAAATCTTCGACCGGAAAAACTTCGGCATGACCGAATTCGTGCAGAAACTGAACTACCAACGGGCGCTGCAGGGGGAACTGTCGCGCACCATCTCACAGATATCGGGAGTCGAGCAGGCAAGGGTACACCTGGCACTACCCGAAAGAACGCTGTTCAAGGAGAATGAAAAGCCTCCCACCGCCTCGATAGTGCTCAAGATGAAGTCAGCGCGACCCTTGAGCGAGGGTGAAGTCCAGGGGATCGTCCACCTTGTCGCCTCCTCCGTGGAAGGGATGGACTCAGAGCACATAACCGTTATCGACAGCAGGGGGAGAATGCTGAGCAGACCTGTCTCCTCCGATCAGACCGGCCGTCTCGCGTCAACCATGCTGGAAACCCAGCGAAATCTTGAGAAGAGTGTCGAGGACCGGCTTCAGTCTCTGCTTGACAGGGTAGTGGGGGCAGGCAAGTCCGCCGCGCGGGTAAATGTAACTCTGGATATGAAGAATATGGAAAAGTACGAGGAAAGATATGATCCGCAGGCCTCGGTCG
>JBGQDJ010000007.1:0-20796 GCA_041495805.1 Geobacteraceae bacterium | reverse complement strand
CGCTTACCAGGAAGATATCTCCATAGTACGCCGTCACTTCATCCCCGGTGTCATCGCTGTCGGTCATGATCGCCACTGCGCCCAGTTTTGGCGGTTCTTCCCCAAACAGATTCTTGTAATCCTCGTAGTAATTGCGCTCTTCTTTGACCCACGTCCCGACTTTTTCATCTCCCGATTCTACCGCTATTATCATGGCTTTTGACGTATAAGGACTGGGCGCTGAACTCCCTTTTGGCATCTTGGCGGCCCACACGTAATTGATGGCCCTGGTCTGCCAGAAAAATGTCCTGCGGAACACCACATAAACCCTCGCGGCAAAGTCGTCTCCTGATTTGAGAGTTACATCCTCCTTCTTTAGTGTATGATCCACCTTCCATGACCAGCGCAGGAGAGGATATTCCTTTGAATCGAGTTTGATTTTCTTGATGAGCCCCGATGCCGCCTTGACACTGTGGCCTTTGAGCACGGTCCTGCCGTTATCGGAAAACAGGGTGTAGGAGGTTTTCCTCTTGAAAATCTCGTCAGACCACCCCGAAATGCTCCCGGCACTGAACTCTCCAATGGCCAGCTCGGCGGCCATGGAAGGAATCGAGAGCAGAAACAGTAAAGTCAGAACAGGAATTATCACCGGGAATTTCATTTATATCTCCTTGAGCAAATAACGAAACGAGCGACGTTTTTCAGCCAATTCCGAAATAAAAGAATATCTCGTTATGGCAAACAGTGCAACCGTTTCGGATCAAATGAGAGGATTGAGTATGCCGGAAAAAGGAAGATATTTACGATTCACTCCATGGAGAATATAAAGGAGCATAAGTGGTGTCTATTTAGCGATTGACAAAAAGAAGGGGAAGCATCTATAATTCAACTTTTTTAACATTAAAGATAAGGGCAAAGCCGGAGAAATCCGGCGACGGAAAGCCACGGGTCCTGAATCAGGATAGCCGGGTTACCGAATACGCAAGTCTCATCCAATTTAATCGGTTATGATTTCATAGGAGAGCGCCCATTTTCGGCTGAAGATGGGCGCTTTATTTATCTTTGAACAACGATATGGCAGGAGGTAGCAGTACTAGATGAATGTTAATATATTTCCCGATCTCGACGAAACAACAAAACTTCTTGAGTGTGAAAAGAGATATTGCGCTGTGATCAACAATGTCAATATCGGCATTTTCAGAAGCTCGCCGGTGACCGGCCGGTTTTTGAGTGCAAACCCCGCCATGCCGAGGATCTTCGGATATGATTCCGTCGAGGAACTTCTGGGCTTGGCAGTTATTGATCTATATCTGAATGCAATGGACAGAATGATTCTTTTAGAAGAGGTGAAATGCAGTGGGTCCATGAAAAGCAGGGACATCCCCATGAAAAAGAAAGACGGGACCCTCATCTGGTGTTCAGCTACCATCACTGCCGGGTATGATGAGAAAGGGGAGATCAGGTGGCTGGATGGGGTTATGGAAGACATAACGGAACGTAAGCAAATTCAGATCGAACAGCAAAAGGCTATTGAGGAGCTTGAAATTCGTGTCAGGGAACGCCTTGCCGATCTTGTTGACACGAATAAACTGCTGACTTCAGAGATCGCGGAGCGCAAGCGCTTTGAAGAAAAACTGCGGGAGCAGTATCAATTCCTGGAGGTCCTTATAAATGCGATTCCCAGTCCCGTTTTCTATAAAGACGCCGCCGGCATTTATCAGGGTTGCAACGGTGCATTTGCACAATATATGGGGATGAGCCGTGAGCAGATTGTAGGAAAATCCGATTATGATATTGCACCCAAAGAACTGGCCGATAAATACCGGGCAATTGACCGGTCGTTATTGGCCAACCCGGGAATACAGGATTACGAGACCAGCTTTTTGGATGCCGACGGCATGGAGCATAACGTCATAATCATAAAGACCGCTTATCTGAAAAACGATGGGGAGATCGGTGGCGTTATCGGCATCATGGTTGATGTCACGGATCTCCGGAAGCTTGAGGAAGAGCAACTCAAGATGGAGAAGCTTGAGTCGCTCGGATTGCTTGCCGGGGGAATCGCGCATGATTTCAACAATATCATCACCGGTATTTTGGGAAACATCTCCTTGGCGCGCATATTCCTTGATCCTTTGCACAGGTCGTCCAGACATCTGGAGGAGGCGGAAAAGGCATCACAGCGGGCCGCGGAGCTTGCCCATCAACTCCTTACATTTGCCAGGGGGGGGAGCCCGATCAAGAAGAGGGTTACGATAAGGCAGATCGTTGATGAGTCCGTTTCATTCAGCCTGCGGGGATCAAACGTCGAGGGAATAGTTGAAATACCCGAATCACTCCATGCTGTCCAGGCGGATGAAGGGCAGATAAGGCAGGCGTTCGGCAATATTATCCTGAATGCCATGCAGGCGATGCCGGGGGGCGGGACGCTGAAAATCAGCGCCGAAGATGTCACGCTGAATGAGAACAACTGGCTTGCTTTGTGTCCGGGGGAGTATGTAAAAATATCCTTTTCCGACCAGGGGTGCGGAATTTCGGAGGAGGACCGCAAGAAGATATTCGATCCATATTTCACCACGAAGGCTGATGGGACAGGACTCGGTCTCTCTTCAACCTATTCCATAATCAAGAGGCATGGCGGATGCATAGATCTGCACTCTGTGGTCGGATCGGGCACGACTTTTACATGCTACCTCCCATCGACCGGAGAGACATTTACTGATCGCCACCCGGACGAGGAGTCTTTGGAGGCCGTCGAGCATGAGGGTGGAACGGTGCTTGTAATGGACGACGAAGAAATGATCAGGTCAATCACCGCCGAGATGCTGGAGTATCTGGGTTATCATGCAACAACCTGCACAAATGGGGAAGAGGCCATAAATCTATACAAGGCCGCAAATGAGTCCGGCTCGCCGTTTTTCGCCGTCATCATGGACCTTACCATCCCGGGAGGAATGGGTGGGAAGGAGGCGGCGCAGAAAATCCTGGAGTTTGACCCGGATGCTTGCCTGATAGTTTCAAGCGGCTATTCGGTCGATCCGGTTATGGCCCACTATGGGAATTACGGGTTCCGCGGCGCTATAATTAAACCGTTTGAAGCGATGGAAATTTCCAATGTATTGAGTAATGTGCGAAAAATGCCGATCAAGGATTAACGCCGTCTTGCAGTTCAACTATTATCAACAAGACCTCCGAAGTTTTAAAAACCTCGGAGGTCTTCTTCTATTATGATTAGAGCCCCCCTTCGCTCCCCCGTATCAATCCCGTCTTTCCTGTCAGATAGTTCCATATTTTCAGATTGCAGGGCAGAATAACCATGACATCGCATCTGTGCGCCATTTCGAAGGAATTTGGGCGGGAGGGATTGCGGTTTCGGTTTTTGGTGGTATTTTATTAAATTATCAATCAACAAAATCCTGACACATCTCCCGGGCCTTTCCATGAACTTCCAGGTCGCAACTGCGATAGGGCATTCCGGTTGACCGCATGGGAATATGTCAACGGATCAGTGAGAGAAAGCCGGAGACCAGGGTGCTGCTCATGTGAGGTTTTACGGCCGATATTCTGCAGTACGATGAAATGGTTGCGGATGGAATGGATATAACGATGAAGCCGGCTGTCAAGATTTATTAATAACAATCAGGTAGTTGCCGGACCAGCGAGGTGTGTAAATGGGAAATGGTGCGCACATCCTTTTAGTGGATGATGATTCCGCGGTTCTGGGATCGACTGCCCAATTGCTTGAGCTTGAGGGATACCGGGTATCGGCATTTAACAATGCAAGCGATGCAATCGCCTTCCTTGCAGGCAATAATTTGGATACGGTGTTGACCGACATCATGATGCCCAGGGTGAGCGGGATCGAGCTTCTTGATAATATCCACGGAATAGCTCCGGAAATTCCGGTAATACTGATGACCGCATATGCGGAGCTGGATGTGGCGGTTGAGGCCATTCATAAAGGGGCATTCGATTTTCTGATCAAACCGTTCAAGCCTGTGCAACTCTTTCATTTAATAAATAAGGCCGTTGTTTATCACAGACTTATCGGAGTTGAGGCAAATTATAAGAAGGAACTGGAGGAGACGGTCAGAAAAAGAACAGAAGAACTCAAGGAAGCTAGCCGGGAAATGATATTACGGCTGGTAACGGCTTCGGAATACAGGGATGACGATACAGGCGCCCATATCAAGCGAATAAGTCTATATTCGAGGGAAATCGCCGAAAGTTTGCTCATGCCGCGGGATTTTATTGAATATATTGCCATTGCGAGCATGATGCACGACGTGGGCAAGATCGGCATACCTGACAGCATACTGTTGAAAGAAGGGTCGCTAAATTCAGAAGAATTTGAGACCATGAAATGCCATACGCGTATAGGGGAGCAAATTCTGCGCGGGTCAACCCATGAAAATATCCGAATGGCCTCATCCATTGCCCTCAATCATCATGAGAGGTGGGACGGCAGCGGCTATCCGAACGGGCTTAAAGGAGAAGAAATCCCCATTGAGGGACGGATTGTAATATTAGCGGACCAATATGATGCCCTCAGGAGCAGAAGGCCTTACAAACCGGCGTTTGACCACGACCAATCGGTCAGGATCATTACCAGGGGTGATGGGCGAACCAGCCCTGACCATTTCGATCCCCGGGTTCTGGAGGTCTTTCGCATGCTGACGAAGCAGTTCGATGAAATCTTCGAGACCTTCATCTAGGATCGGGTGCGTTGCGCAAACTGCGAGAGGATGCTTGACGCCAAGTTTCTTTTCTGCCCTTTTTCCAACTCTTCCCGCCATAAGCTATTGCACGGTTTGCCGGTTGCCGCTGGAAGAAGAGTGGCGAAGCTGACCCTTTTGCGGAAAACTGAAGGAAACAACCCTAAAACAATAAACCGAAATATCATCTGTCTGAATAAAGGAGACACATTCATGAAAAACACGATCCTGATCGTTGATAACGAGCCGAATGTACTTGCCGCGCTGCAAAGGACCCTGTTTGATGAGCCGTATGATGTCCGTACAGCTACAAGCGGTGAAGATGCCCTGGAGATCCTCGCAATCTGCAAGACCAAGCTGTGATTTCCGATGAGCGTATGCCGAGGATGGATGGCGCCGAATTCTTATCGATCGTAAAAGAGAGATATCCGGAAACGGTCAGGATCATGCTCACCGGCTATGCCAGTCTCGACACGGCCATGAAAGCGGTTAACAGCGGTGAGGTGCCGCTTTTTTGTCAAACCCTGGAATGACCTGGAGCTGACGATGGCAATCAAGTCGGCAATTGAAAAATTCGACCTTGAAACCGAGAACCGGAGACTGGTGGGCTGATAAGGAATCAGGCGGTTGAATTGAAGGTTATGGAAAGACGGCATGCAGGGATTACCAGACTGGAAAAAGATAAATGCGGCAATCTGCTCATCCCTGATTTTTCCGACGAGGAAAAAGCCGAGATACTTGCCGAATGTGAGATGGAATATAAATGAGATAAACCGAAAGAAAACATACCAATTTCCCCGCAACTATGGTAAAAACTTCCCCTGTATGGCAGTGACCAGGGAACAGTCACCAGGGAACAGTGAACAGTGAACAGTGAACAGTGACCAGTGACCAGAGAACCTGAACTCTGTACGCTATTCGCTGTACGCTGTACGCTGACTTTCTCAGGGGAGTTCATGTCGGAAAAGAAAAACATCGCCAGGGCCGCCGGGGTGCTTGGTTTTGCCACTATCCTGTCGCGTATCATGGGGATGGGGCGGGATATGGTTGTTTCACGCCTCTTCGGCGCGGGCTTTGCCACCGATGCGTTCTTTGCCGCATTTCAGATCCCCAATATGCTGCGCCGCTTTTTTGCCGAAGGGGCGCTCACCTCCGCTTTTGTTCCCACGTTCTCCGAGTGGTACACTCAAAAAGGTGAGGTTGAAGCACGGAACCTTGCCAATGTCTGCTTCACCCTGCTGACAATTGTCATGGCCCTGGTGACCCTTCTCGGCGTCGTCTTCTCTCCGCAGATAGTCCATCTCATGTTCCCAGGCTTCAATCACCAGCAGGCCTTGCTTCTCCCAGACGGCAGGAGCATCACAAAACCCGAATTGACGATCTTTCTCAACCGTCTCATGTTTCCCTATATCTTCTTCATCAGTCTCGTGGCCCTCTGCATGGGGATTCTCAACACGATGCGGCATTTCTTCACCCCGGCCATCTCCACGGTTTTCCTCAATATATCGATGATCGCCTGCGCCGTCTTTCTTCATAACCGATTTGATGTGCCGATAATCTCCCTGGCTATCGGGGTTCTTGTCGGCGGCATCCTGCAACTCATTCTGCAGCTCCCCACCCTCTACCGCCTCGGTTTTCCTATTCGGCCACGGTTCAATTTTTCCCATCCGGCAGTGCGAAAGATAGCTCTGCTCATGGGGCCGGCGGTTTTCGGTGTCGGCGTTTACTACCTGAACATCACAGTAGGCAACATCCTCGCCTCGCTCCTTCCCCAGGGAAGCGTTTCCTATCTCTATTATGCCCAACGCCTGTTCGAATTTCCCCAGGGGATTTTTTCTGTTTCCGTCGCACAGGCGGTACTTCCATCCATGAGCCGGCAGGCGGCGGCCGGTGAAATGGAAGGTCTTAAGGATTCTCTCGCCTTCGGTCTTCGCCTAACCCTGTTCATAACCATTCCAGCTATGGTCGGTTTACTGATCTGCTCCATTCCGATCTTCAGCCTCCTATTCATGGGAGGGGCGTTTGATTACGGAAAAGTCGTGAACTGCTCCGAAGCCCTGTTTTTCTATTCACTGGGGCTCTCACTGGTGGCCCTTGTTCGTGTGCTGGTTCCGGCTTTTTACTCCCTAAAGGACACCAGAACTCCGGTGAAGGTCGCATTAATTGCCTTTATTATCAATTTTCTATTCAGCATTGCATTGATGGGGCCTCTCAAGCATGGAGGATTGGCTCTGGCCTCCACCCTTTCCGCTTTATGCCAGATGTCAATGCTCATATATCTTCTCCGGTGCAAAATCGGCAAGTTCGGAGGGAGAAAAATTGCCCTGACTGGGGGCAAAACCTTAATCGCTTCACTCCCTTTGGCTGTAGTGGTTTACTGGATCATACAATTCGCGGACTGGTCGGTTGCCGGTCACAAACTTTTCAAGGGTGCGGTCCTGGGGGGGGCGATTGCTGGCGGGATATCTATTTTTCTCATCTCCGCCCATATTCTCCGCATCGATGAGTTTCGTGAGGCGGCCGGAATGTTGCGGAAAAGGGTTAGGAGAAAATGAAAGTGAAAAGGGCCAAGGAGTCAGTCAAGTACAGGTCGCTATTTGAGACAGACTTAGGTTTCGGCGCTGTCGTTGCCGGCCAAAAAGGGCTCGTCGAGGTGTTCCTGCCGTTTTCCGGCGAAAGTGCGGATGTATTGACAAAACGCATTATCCTCCTATATCCGCTTGCCGTTAATGAAAGCCGGATGACAAGGGAGGCTGCCATCTCACTGCAAAAGTACTTTGCCGGAGGACGGGTCAGCTTTAACTTCCCCATTGACCGAAGATGCTTTACGCAATTTCAAGACGAGGTTTATGGTGCGGTGTCGAGTATTCCCTACGGAAGCGTAATAAGTTATGGAAAGATTGCGGCACTGATAGGGCGACCAAAGGCCGCAAGGGGAGTAGGAGCGGCCATGGCGCGCAATCCGCTGCCGGTTATAATCCCCTGCCATCGGGTTGTCGGCTCGTCGGGGAATTTGACCGGCTACTCCGCGGCAGGCGGCGTCAGTTCTAAAAAGTGGTTGCTGAATATGGAAGGGGTGTCGTTTATAGAATAAACCGGCAATTCATCGGGGAATAGATGTGAAATTATTGGCTAATTATGCACAACAACATTTTTGTGTCAGAGTTCATTGCCGTATTATGCTCGGTAAGTATTTTCTAAGACCACGGAATAACTGAAATATCTCGTATCATGTTGATTTGTAAGCAATATCACTTATGAATAAAAAATAGGCATTAAGCAAAAACCTCTATGGAAAATATCGTTTTATTGAATTGTCCACATCGTTATACACAGTTTATCCACACATTTTGTGGATAATTGGTTACGATGTTGAAAAGTTGTAACAATCCAGACAGGTTGATAGAATGAACAGTTGTTTTGCTCCTTCAGCCTTCAGCCTTCAGCCTTCGGTCTGCTTCCATGTTTTTTGCTTCTTTCCACAGGCTTTCCATCTCTTCAAGGGATGCATCCTTCATATGCACCCCTCTGGCATGCAGGGTCTCTTCGATGTGGGAGAACCGCCTGGAAAAACGTTCAATGGTTTTGCGCAGCGCTTCTTCGTGGTTTAGGGAAAGAAATCTTCCGAGGTTGACGATGGCGAAGAGGAGGTCGCCCAGTTCCGCCTCCATCCTCTCCTCGTCGCCCAGGACCATGGTCTCCTCGAATTCATGCAACTCTTCCAGCACCTTTGCGTACACCTGGTCCGTATGTTCCCAGTCAAAGCCGACCCGCGCCGCCTTCTCCGTAATCTTCTGCGCCTTCATTAAGGCCGGGAGGTGGGGAGGCACGCCGGAGAGGGCGGATTTCCGCTCTTCTCCTTTTTCCAGCTTCTTAATGCGTTCCCAGTTCTCCACCTGTTCGTCAGCGGTTTTCACAATCTGGTCGCCGAAGACATGGGGGTGGCGGAGGACGAGCTTGTCGCAGATGGTTTGAAGGACTTCGTCCAGCGTGAATTCCCCTTTTTCCTCGGCAATAACGGCATGAAATACCGGCTGGAGCATCAGGTCACCCAACTCCTCCTTGAGGTGCTCCGGGTCGTTTTTATCGATCGCCTCGATCACCTCATAGCTCTCCTCCAACAGGTAGCGTTTAAGCGATTCGTGGGTCTGCTCCGCGTCCCATGGACAACCGCCGGGACCGCGCAGGCGGCGCATGATTTCGACGAGACGGTCGAATCCTTTGATTTTATTGGTCATACGGTCTCCCAAAAGGCTGAGTTACACCAGCTTGATTTTTGCCGTAACAATAGCATGCGAACTGTTGGTCCCGCAAGACAGTTTGCGACAAAAAAGCCCAGTTACCCGATTGGAGCTTTTGATTTGACTTCCATTACCAATTGACTATAATAGTCACATAATAATGACTATGGAGGCTTAATATGAAATCGGCTGCGGTGTCGGAACTGAAGGCGTCTCTCAGCGAATACCTGGGAAAGGTAAAGGCCGGTGAAGAGGTGATTGTTACCGACCGCGGTAAACCGATAGCAAAGCTTGTTCCTCTGGAGCGGGACGAGTCGGACATTCAGCCCCATCTCCTGGCCCTGGAGCGCGCCGGCCTCGTGCGCATAGGCATCGGCAATATTCCCCGGGAGTTCTGGCAGATACTAAGACCCGTTGACAGGAAAGGTGACGCCTTGACCGGTTTGCTTTGTGAGCGTGAGGAGGGGCGATGAAGTTCTGGGACTCTTCCGCCATTATCCCTCTCTGTATTGATGAGCCGCAGACCAAGAGTGTGAGGGAGCTCGCCGAAAAAGACGGCTCCATGGTGGCATGGTGGGGAACGGTGGTGGAGTGTTATTCGGCTTTCGCCAGGGTGCGCCGCGAAGGGGTCGTCTCTAACGACGAGGAAGATGCGCTTCGGGAGATGCTTGCCATCCTGGCCGAAGCCTGGATGGAGATCGAACCTTCCGAGGAGATAAGGAGGATTAGCGGCAGACTTCATTTGAGTCATCCGCTCCGTGCCGCTGATTCACTGCAATTGGCCGCCGCCCTTGTCTGGGCCGGGAAATCCCCAAAAAAGCATCATTTTGCCTGCCTGGATCAGCGACTGCGAGAGGCGGCGCGCAAGGAAGGTTTTACGGTGCTTCCCTGAAACTGACGGACCTGCGGTTTCCCGGCCTCAACCTTTACCCCCCTTCAGATATTCCTCCAGAAAGCCCCGCTTGTACTCTGTGAAATGCCCTTCCTCAATTGCCTGCCGTATCTCTTCCATCATCTTCAGATAAAAATGGACGTTGTGGATGCTGGCGAGAACGGCCGAGAGAACCTCGTTGGCGTTGAAGAGGTGGTGAATGTAGGCGCGGGTGAATTTGCGGCATGCGTAGCAATTGCAGGATGGGTCGATGGGATATAAGTCGCGGCGGTAATTCTTGTTTGTAAGCCGGATTCTGCCGCGCCTGGTGAAGAGGGTGGCGCTGCGGGCGTAACGGGTCGGAATGACGCAGTCGAACATGTCCATTCCGCGTTCCACGCTCTCAAGGATGTCTTCGGGAAGTCCCACCCCCATCAGGTAACGGGGTTTGTCTTCCGGCAGGTGAGGGGCGGTATATCCGACCACCTTTTTCAGAAGTTCCAACCCTTCGCCGACCGAGACCCCGCCGATGGCATAGCCGGGGAAATCCATAGCCACCAGTTCGTGGGCGCACATTGCACGGAGATCCTCATAAACACTCCCCTGGACGATGGCGAACAGTGCTTGGTCCTTTCTGGTCTGGGCCTGCCGGCACTGGCGGGCCCATCGTATCGTCTTTTGCGTGGACTGTTCGGCATACGCCCTGTCGCAAGGGTAGGGGATACACTCGTCAAAGGCCATGATTATGTCAGCCCCGAGAGATTCCTGGATTGCGATGGCCCGCACAGGATCGAGAAAGACCTCTTCGCCGGTTATTTCATGCCTGAAAAATGCCCCTTCCTCCGTGATCCTCTTGTTGGGAAGGGAAAAGACCTGGAATCCGCCGGAATCGGTCAGGATCGGGCCATCCCATGCCATGAACCTGTGCAGACCGCCGGCCTTCTCCACCAGACCTTCGCCTGGACGGAGGTGAAGATGGTAGGTGTTGCTGAGGATTATACTGGCTCCACATTCCTCTACCTGTTGCGGAGTCATGGCCTTCACGGCCGCATGTGTTCCGACGGGCATAAAAACAGGGGTTTCTATCGTACCGTGAGGGGTCTGGAGTGTCCCCCGCCTGGCCGCACTATTTTTATCTTTCCGGATGAGGCTGAATTTCATGGTCGCTTCTTTTTAAGTTATTTTTCTGTATTACCGCTATGTAGTCACGATGCAGCAGGAATGTTCTATTAACAGAAAGGGGAAGAAAAAGCAATGCCCATGTTTTTATTATAACATCAATTGCCGATACATTTTATCGAAATTCAGACATGTAATGCCCCGGAAGGACGATGCTGGATTGCCTAAGTTTTTGGTTGCATTTTTTTGAAAGGATGCTAGTATACTGTATACAATATAACCAGTTAGCAAACGTTAATATTCAAGGATAAAGGATAAACATTATGCTATTATTAAGGAGCACCGTGGGAAGAAAAATTCTGGTGGCGATTTCCGGCCAGTTGATGGTCCTTTTCGTTGTTGCCCATCTTTTGGGGAACTCCGCCATCTTCATTCCCGGCGGGATAAACGCCTATGCCGAGCATATACATGCTCTCCCCCCCCTGGTATGGTCTATCCGTTTTGTCATGCTGGTGGCGGCAGTGGTTCATATCTGTTTCGGGGTCCAGGTTACCCTGGAAAACAAGGCTGCCAATCCCTCCCGTTATGCGGTGAACAGGCAGCTCAAGGCAACCTTCTCCAGCAAAAACATGATCTGGTCGGGAGTGCTGCTGGGGATATTCATCATCGCTCACCTCCTTCACTTTACCGCCCGTGTTACACCGGATATAGCCCCCAGGCTTGCCTCTCTTTCCATGGGACCGGTTTTCGATGTTTACTCCATGGTGGTCGGCAGCTTCCAGCACGGAGCTATCGCCGTCCTCTACATAGCGGCGATGGTTTTTCTCTTCCTCCATCTTAACCACGGCATCCAAGCCTTTTTCCAGACAATGGGATGGAACAACGATCGCACCCTGCCGGTCATCAGCACGACCGGCAAGGTAATCGCCATTATTTTTCTGGTTGGTTTCTGTTCCATTCCGATTTTTATACTGGCGCGCATTTTGACCTAATAGAGGGGGTTTTTGTGATACTCGACGGCAAGAGTCCGAAAGGGCCGATTGAAACATCCTGGGACAGATACCGGTTTGATATGAAGCTGGTAAATCCTTCAAACAAGCGGAAATACAAAATAATTGTGGTAGGCACCGGCCTGGCCGGAGCATCCGCGGCAGCTTCACTGGGAGAACTCGGTTACAATGTGGAGTCCTTCTGCTATCAGGACTCTCCCCGCCGTGCACACAGCATCGCCGCCCAGGGGGGGATAAACGCCGCCAAGAACTATCCCAATGATGGTGACAGTATATACCGCCTCTTCTATGACACGATCAAGGGGGGCGACTTCCGTGCCCGCGAGGCGGATGTCTGGCGTCTTGCCCAGGTGTCGAACAATATCATCGACCAGTGCGTGGCTCAGGGAGTCCCATTTGCACGTGATTATGCAGGATACCTGGATACCCGCTCTTTCGGAGGCGCCCAGGTCTCCCGAACCTTCTACGCCCGCGGCCAGACCGGGCAGCAGCTTCTGCTAGGCGCGTATTCAGCCCTTTCCCGCCAGATCAAGGCTGGCTCGGTCAAAATATTCCCCCGTAGCGAGATGCTCGACCTGGTTGTGGTGGACGGCGAGGCAAAGGGAATCACGGTCCGCGACCTGATCACCGGTGAGATCCGCAGTCATGCGGGTGATGCGGTGGTGCTGGCCAGCGGCGGTTACGTGAATGTATTCTACCTCTCCACCAACGCCATGGGGTGCAGCGTAACCGCCAACTGGCGAGCGCACAAGAAGGGGGCATACTTCGCTAACCCTTGCTATACTCAGATCCATCCCACCTGCATCCCGCAGACAGGTGATTACCAGTCAAAACTGACCCTCATGTCCGAGTCGCTCAGGAACGACGGCCGCTGCTGGGTGCCGAAAAAGAAGGAAGATATCGGAAAACCGGCCAATCAGATACCCGAGGAAGAGCGCGACTATTATCTGGAGCGGAAATACCCGAGCTTCGGCAATCTGGCCCCCCGCGACATCGCCTCCCGCGCCGCCAAGGAACAGTGCGATGACGGGCGCGGGGTAGGACCTGGCGGACGAGGCGTCTATCTCGACTTTGCAGGATCTATTAAGCGACTTGGTGAACATACCATAAGAGAGCGATACGGAAACCTGTTCGACATGTACGAGAGGATCACCGCGGAAAACGGCTACAAGGTGCCGATGCGCATCTACCCGGCCCCTCACTACTGCATGGGAGGGCTCTGGATCGATTACAACTGCGAGAGCAGCATTCCCGGGCTTTTTGTCTTAGGCGAAGCGAATTTCTCCGTCCATGGGGCAAACCGTCTCGGGGCCAGCGCCCTCATGCAGGGTCTGGCGGACGGTTATTTCATCATTCCCTATACCATAGGCAATTACCTAGCCAGAATCACGCCGGGCAAGGTGAATACCGAACATCCCGAATTCAGGAAATCGACGGAGGATGTGCAGGCGGGAACCAAGAAACTCCTTTCCATCAACGGCAAGCGGACGGTCAACGACTTCCACCGGTCACTGGGTAAGATCATGTGGAACAACGTCGGCATGGCGCGCAGCGAACAGAGCCTGAAAGAGGCCATAAGGGAGATCCCGGCACTGCGCGAGGAGTTCTGGCAGAACGTCAAGGTGACCGGTTCCGGCGCCGAGTTGAACCAGCAACTGGAGAACGCCGGGCGCGTCGCCGACTTCCTGGAATTCGCCGAACTTCTGGCTAGGGACGCGCTACACCGCAACGAATCTTGCGGCGGTCACTTCCGGGTTGAATACCAAATGCCGGATGGCGAAGCGAAACGTGACGACGAGAATTTCTGTTATGCCGCCGCCTGGGAATTCAAAGGCGTGGATAAAGAGCCCGAACTGCATAAGGAGCCGCTGGTCTTTGAGAATATACATCTGGCCGTGAGGAGTTACAAATAATGAGCGACCATAAGAACATGAATCTGAAACTGCACGTCTGGAGGCAAAAGGGACCGGATGCACCGGGCCGGCTGGAAATTTATGAGGCGAAGAACATAAGTACGGATCAATCCTTTCTTGAAATGCTCGACCAGGTGAACGAGGAGCTGATCAAGGCCGATAAGGAGCCGATCTCCTTTGACCATGACTGCCGCGAGGGTATCTGCGGCAGCTGCTCACAGGTGATCAACGGCATTCCGCACGGGGGGCAGGAGCGGACCACTGTCTGCCAGCTCCATATGCGTACCTTTAAGGATGGTGATGCCATTTTCATCGAACCGTGGCGGGCGCGGGCTTTTCCGATCGTCAGGGACCTGATCGTGGACCGCTCCGCGCTTGACCGGATCATCCAGGCGGGTGGCTATAACTCATGCCATACAGGGGGGGTCCCCGACGGCAATGCTCTGCTGATTCCCAAGCCGGATGCCGATTACGCCATGGACGCCGCCGAGTGCATCGGCTGCGGCGCCTGCGTGGCTGCCTGCCCCAACGGTTCGGCCATGCTCTTCACGAGCGCCAAGGTGGCCCAGCTGGCGGCCGTCCCCCAGGGGAAGGCGGAGGCGGCAACCCGGGTCTGCGCCATGACGGAGACCATGCAAAAGGAGGGCTTCGGCAACTGCTCCAACCATTATGAATGTCAGGCCGCCTGTCCCAAGGGGATCAGCGTCAAGTTCATCGCCAGGCTGAACCGGGAGTATCAGAAAGCACTTTTCAAATGAACGTGAGAAAAGGTTGATCTATTAAGGGCAGAGGTTGTTATCTCTGCCCTTTTTTTTGTGCCATAACCATTTTCATGGTCGAGTCATAATAAATGGTTGTTTTTTCATGAACAAGTTGTGATAATCAGGCAGAAGAATTTTATTTCCTCAATCTTTCAGGAAATAGACGAGCACTACTATGGAATTCAATTTCCTGAAACTTGTATTTACGCTTAACCTGGCAGACGATATAAATAGCCCTTACCTTCTGTTCGGTATTCGGACCGATTTTGCCGAGATATTCCGCCGGACGACTGGATGTGATCGAGCACGTTGCGTTAAATGCTCGCAATCCGCCGACTGCCCCTATCAACAGGTCTTTTCCCAGGCCATGCATTCCGGTCCCTCGGCAATTAAACGTTTTCAGAAACCTCCATTGCCGTTCGTCTTCGATCCACCGCTCCTCCCTCCGGTCCCGAACAGGGGGGGCAGTTGTGAGATCGGTCTTACACTGGCAGGGCTTGCCGTCAATCACGTGGCCTACTTCCTGGATGCAGTCGGGTTCATGTTCGGTCATGTAAGTTCACGCTGGACCGAGGTTGCCGGCGTGGTCAAGATTGAATCGCTGGATTATCTCGGCAATCGCGCGACGATTTCCCAAAATGGGAGCAGAGCGGCTCTGGACCGATTCATCGTTCTTTCAATGGATGGATTGGAGAAATCCGCACTTCTCTCTTCAAATGAGGTGAGCATCACCTTTGCCACGCCTTTGCGCATAATTAAAGACGGCCGTCCCCTATGGGAGTTAACTTTTCCAGCTTTTGTCATGTCTCTGCTGCGGAGGATGTCGGCGATGGCTTTCTACTATTGCTTCATGGAGCTTGACCTGGATTTCAGATGGCTTTCAAGGCAAAGCCAGGAGATCAGCATTGTCAGCAACGGTTTAAGATGGGTGGAGTGGGACAAAAATCTGAACGGGATTGTCGGCAGCGGGACTTTGAACGGCAACATGGCCGAGTTTTACCCCGCACTGCTCTTCGGCGAATACTTCCATGCGGGAAAGGGCTCCTCCTACGGTCTTGGATGCTACCGGCTGGAAAGGTCCGGGTGACGGCTTGAAATTAGTGATAAAACGGTTATAAATTATGCATGCGCAAATCCGACTGGAGTGATGTATGAACCCATCGATATGGAAACCTATTCTTTTTATGCTTATCCTTGCATTGATGTTTAACCTGCTTTACACCACGGTCGTCAGCCAGACTGCGAATCAGGCGTCGGAGATAACGTACAGCCGTTTCAGGCTAGAACTATCGGCGGATAATATAAAGAATGTCACCTTGAAAGGGAACTCTATCAAGGGTGAGTTCCGGAACAGGACAAAAGTCAGCCAGACGGTGGACGGGAAGGAGGCAGTTCACGATGTACCCGGCTTCAGCACTGTGCTGCCGTCCATTCCAGACCCTGGCCTAATGTCGGATATGACGGTGAAAAAGGTCGAGGTGAAGGCGCTCTCAACTGAGCCGTCGCCGTTGATGAACGGATTGATTTACATATTGCCATGGCTTTTGATTATCGGCGTATGGTGGTTTTTCATGCGCGGGGCAAGGGCGCAGGGGCCGGGCTCCATGATGGGGAATTTTTCCAAGTCCGGAGCGAAAATGTACGCCGGTGATAAGAAGATCACCGTGACTTTCAATGATGTGGCCGGCATGGAGAACGAGAAGAGAGAGTTGAAAGAGATCGTCGAATTCCTGAAGGAGCCGAAGAAATTCCAGAGGATCGGCGGAAAAGTTCCAAAAGGGGTTCTGCTGGTGGGGCCTCCGGGCACAGGCAAGACCCTTCTGGCAAGGGCGGTGGCAGGAGAGGCGGGTGTCCCTTTTTTCAGCATTTCGGCATCCCAGTTTATCGAGATGTTTGTCGGGGTCGGGGCGGGAAGGGTGCGAGATCTCTTTGCCAATGCAAAAAAATCTGCCCCCAGCATCATATTCATCGACGAAATGGATGCGGTGGGGAGAAGCCGCGGCGCAGGATTCGGCGGCGGCCATGACGAGCGTGAGCAGACTTTGAATCAGCTCCTCTCGGAGATGGACGGCTTTGACCCCCACGAGGAGGTGATTGTCCTGGCTGCAACCAACCGGCCCGATGTTCTTGATCCTGCCCTTCTGCGGCCGGGCCGTTTTGACCGGCATGTGGTGGTGGAACGTCCAGGCTGGCGGGATCGTGAAATGATTCTGAGGGTGCATACCCGTAATGTCTGCCTGGGTAAGGATGTGAACCTCGAGGTGATTGCGAAAAGCACACCCGGAATGACCGGCGCCGATCTGGAAAACCTGGTGAACGAAGCGGCCATACTTGCGGCACGGGATGACGCGCTTGCAGTGGTCGCAGATCACATGGAGAGAGCAAAGGACAAGATTCTCATGGGCGGTGAGAGAAAAATGATCATAACCGATGATGAAAAACGGATCACTGCCTATCATGAAGCCGGACATACCCTGGTGGCCAAGCTGCTGCCGGGTACAGATCCGGTCCATAAAGTGACCATCATTCCCCATGGTATGGCGCTGGGTGTAACCCAGCAGTTGCCGGAGGACGACCGCTATCACTATCCGAGGAGCTATCTGGTCAATCGTCTCTGCGTGGCGCTGGGGGGAAGGGTGGCCGAACGCCTGACATTCAACGACATCTCCACCGGCGCCCAGAATGATCTCAAGGTGGTCAATGACCTTGCGGAGAAGATGGTCTGCCAGTGGGGGATGAGCGAAAAAATAGGGGCGATGACTTTTAGCCGTGGGGAAGAACATCCATTCCTGGGGCGCAAGTTGGCCGAGGAAAAGACATTTTCCGAGGAGATGGCGGGTCTGATCGATCATGAGATCTCGGCGATCATCAATGATGCGGAAAAAAGAGCGGAAGAACTGCTCTCCGCAAACAAGGCCAAGCTGGATGCGCTGGCCAACGCCCTGATCGAGGAAGAGACACTGGATGGGAAAAGGGTGGATGAGATAATAGGAGTTTTTCATGCAACATAGAAGAAAAAGCGGCATTCTCCTTCATCCCACCTCCCTTCCCGGCGCTGGAGGAATCGGTTCCCTGGGGGCCGAAGCCCGTAGGTTCGTCGATTTCCTGGCCCTTGCCGGCCAGTCTCTCTGGCAGGTTCTCCCACTGGGACCGACAGCTTACGGGAATTCCCCCTATTCCAGCTATTCCGCATTTGCCGGAAATCCGCTTTTAATCGATCTCGACGTCATAGCTGATGAAGGCGATATTTCCAATGCCTACCAAGGCCTTGAACTGTCTGCCGACAAGGTGGATTTTCAGGGTGTTGAATTATTCAAGAGGAAAGCCTTGCGACAGGCCGCTGCCAGATTCTTTGCCGCAGGAGACATGAAGCGCAGGGATGAATTCCATCAGTTTTGCGATAATACAATCTGGCTGCATGATTTTGCCCTGTTCATGGCCCTGAAGGATGCCCACGGCGGCAAGAGCTGGAATCACTGGCCGCGGCAGACCGCCAGCCGGGAACCCGCGGAACTTGCAAAATGGGTGGATAGGGTAGGGGAGGCCTTAGGCGAGTATAAATACATGCAGTGGCAATTTTCACGGCAGTGGCAGGCAATAAAAAAGTATGCCAATGCGAAGGGGATTGAGATCATCGGAGACATACCGATATTTGTTGCATTTGACTCTGCCGATGTGTGGGCAAACCCCCATTTGTTCCATATGGATGAAAGGGGAAGGCCGACGGTGGTGGCGGGTGTCCCTCCCGACTATTTCAGCGAAACCGGACAGTTATGGGGAAACCCCCTTTACAACTGGGATGTGATCGCTTATCACGGCTATGACTGGTGGAAAGAGCGGATGAGAGGGGCTCTTGAGTTATACGATATCGTGAGGCTTGATCATTTCCGCGGGTTCGAGGCGTACTGGGAAATTCCTGCTTCGGAAAAAACGGCGCAAATGGGGCGCTGGGTGAAAGGCCCCGGTGCGGAGTTGTTTAATGCCCTGATTGATGCGCTGGGCTCGATGCCGATCATCGCTGAGGACCTTGGGGTCATCACCCCGGATGTTGATGCGTTGAGGGAGAGGTTCGGCTTCCCAGGGATGAAGATTCTCCAGTTCGCTTTCGGTTCCGGACCGGGAAATCCCTATCTCCCCCATAACCATGTCAGAGAGTCGGTGATATATACCGGTACCCACGATAACGATACGACAGCGGGATGGGTGGCGGGCCTGTCGAAAAAAGAGAAAAGGCTGGTTCTCGACTACCTGAACAGCGACGGCAAGGCTCTGGTCGAAGACCTGATCCGGGCTGCCCTGGCCTCGGTAGCCAATATGGCGGTCATTCCACTTCAGGACATCCTTGAACTGGGAAGCTCCGCACGGATGAATCTGCCGGGCACCTCTTCAGGCAACTGGTCCTGGCGCTTTGCCTGGAATGACCTCAACACTGAACATAGTGCAAAGCTTCATGATATGACCCGGATTTATGGGAGATTGAGGGCTTAAAGACGAATATATTCTTGACAAATACTCTAGAGCATATATAGTATCAGAACCCGATTACTTTACGGATTATGTAAATATAACTATTATGTGGGTTTATCCCTTGTGAGAGGAGAATTATCATGTCTGAAACCAAATTAGATTTTGCCACCCTTGCCCTACATGCCGGCCAGTCCCCCGATTCCGCCACTCTTGCGCGGGCAGTTCCCATCTATCAGACGTCATCCTACGTCTTCAAAAGTTCGGAGCATGCAGCCAATCTTTTTGGCCTTAAGGAGTTCGGCAACATCTATACCAGGCTCATGAACCCGACAACAGACGTGCTGGAAAAACGGCTGGCCGAGTTGGACGGAGGTGTCGGTGCGCTGGGGGTGGCCTCAGGGCAGGCTGCCACAACATATGCAGTACTGAATATCGCCCAGGCCGGGCAGAATATCGTTTCCACCAATTTTCTCTACGGCGGTACCTATAATCTCTTTCACTATACGCTCCCTAAGCTGGGAATCACGGTGAAGTTCGTCGACAGCTCCGACCCGGAGAATGTACGCAAGGCCATTGATGTCGATACCAGGCTCGTCTATACGGAATCTGTGGGAAACCCGAAGAACAATGTGGATGATTTCGAGGCTATTGGAAAAGTCGCGCGGGCAGCCGGCATCCCCTTTATCATCGATAATACGGTAACCACCCCGTATCTCTTCAGACCGCTGGATCACGGGGCAGACATCGTGGTCTATTCGTTAACCAAGTTCATCGGCGGCCATGGCACCAGCATCGGTGGGGCTGTCGTGGACGGTGGCAGGTTCCCTTGGAACAACGGTAAATTCCCCGAACTGACCGAGCCTGACCCTTCTTATCACGGGCTCAAATACTGGGAGGCGCTGGGGAACCTCTCCTATATTCTCAAGATGCGCCTAACCCTGCTTCGCGACATGGGAGCCCCTCTTTCACCCTTCAACTCCTTCCTCTTTCTCCAAGGACTGGAAACTCTGCACGTGCGGATGCAGCGCCATGTGGAGAATGCTCAGAAGGTTGCCAAATGGCTGGAGAAGCACCCTTTGGTTACTTGGGTGAACTATGCGGGACTTGCCAGCCATAAGGACCATAACCGGGCGAAGAAATACCTCCCCAAAGGGACAGGGGCTATCATCGGTTTCGGCATCAAGGGGGGTGTGGAAGCGGGAAAGAAGTTTATCGACAGCGTGAAGCTCCTGTCGCACCTGGCCAATATCGGCGACGCCAAGACACTCGTCATTCATCCGGCATCCACGACCCACCAGCAGTTGTCTGCCGAGGAACAGGTGGCAACGGGAGTCACCGCCGACTTTATCCGCCTCTCAGTAGGCATCGAGGAGGTGAAAGACATCATTGCCGACATCGATCAGGCGCTCAAGGCTTCACAGATTTGAAACGATAAAAATCGCATAATTCAATACCTGAAAAAGGCGCTCATATTAGACCGCCTTTTGATGTACGGATTATCTGGACAAATTCAGAAACAAACCTCTTGACCGGATTCTGGTAATTTGCTATAAGAAGTGTCCCTTTACGTGGCGGTGTTTCATTGTAAAATATTTGTCACTGCAAAAAAGATATTGACAAGCGAGAAGTGATAGGGTAGATTGCCAATTCTGCCGGAGAAACCGGCTTGGTCTTTGAAAACTAAATAGTAGACGAGAATTGCGGGCTTTAGTAAATTAAT